>JAKAZS010000041.1 GCA_021815785.1 bacterium | reverse complement strand
CATTGTAAATTATGCCACGATTAAAATACATTTCAGCATTTTTAGGAGATAATACTAAGGCCTTATTGTAATCATTTATAGCAGTTTTATAATCATTTAAAAAGTAATGCGCTTGAGCTCGCCTACAAAAACCTTCAGGATAATTAGGATTCAATTCAATTGCCTTATTATAATCATTTATGGCTCCTTCATAATCACCTAAATTGCTTTGCTGTAATCTTCGATAGCACCTTTATAATCATCTAAATCGTAAAGTGTATCGCCACGACCTATATAAGCATCGACATCTTTAGGATTTAGTTCAATTGACTTATTAAAATCTTTTAGAGCTGAATCTTTATCACCCAATTCAGACTTTGATTGGCCACGGTATAAATATGCTTTAGCATTTTTAGGATTAAGTTCAATTACTATATTATAATCATTTATTGCTGACTTCAGATCACCCAATTTATCGTAAGCATTGCTGCGATTAATATAAATATCAACCATTTTACTAGATTTTGTTATAGCGTTATTTCTATCAATCAAATCGTCGTTTGCAACGACTTGATTATTAAAAGCATTGGTTAATAATATAATTAATAAACAGTTCAATGTTATGAAAAATTTAAATTTTATTGGCATTATTTTTTTGACAGTTACTCTATTGAAAGATTTTAAAAACAATTTATTATTAAGTTGCCACTTTATAATTTAGGTAGGTTTGGATTGCGATAAACTTTAACAAGCATGTTGCTATTACTTAACTCTATTTTATCAAAATGCTCGGCAGTCATATCCACAACAGGAGAAATTTCATTTAGTTTTTGGCGTATGATTATATTATGGTTATCATTGGTACCAATTACTATACCTGTATGAGTCTCATGAAATCCGATTTTATCTAATTCATCCAAGCAACAAACAATATCTCCAGGCTGTAAAGTTTTCTTTAAACTTGCTAATGAAGTACCACTTTCAATTTCAACAAATCCGATGGCCTTTAATTTCTCTTGAGGAAATGTAGCACCAATATGAACAAAACTTAGTATATCTCTTGCACCGCTGTCAAGCGCACGGCAATTGCCTACACTACGTACGACAGTTTTAACCAAATTGTGACGAAATTAAGTTTAAACAATAATCTTACCCAAAACAGACTAGATAATTTGACTACAATGTCAACCAAATTGCAACGCTATTAAATTTCAACTTCTAAAATTTGTTGATAGAGTTTATTTTTAGATTTAGTATCAATTATCATACTTAATAAATTTAGTATAGTTGTATTGCTTAGACCATTTTGGCGAGCTAAATTAATAAATTCATTGATTGGTTGATTGATATTAGGAGGATTGGACGAATTTAATTTTATAATTAAGACAAATTCGCCTTTAAGATTGGCTTCATTTAGTTGGGCTTTTATTTCACTTAAATCACCATAAAAGTAAGTTTCATGAATTTTTGTCATCTCTTTAGCCAGACAGGCTCTACAATTTCCCAGAACAGATTGAATTAAATCGATAACTTCCATTACTTTATGTGGTGGCAGATAAATTATAATTGGACATTCCAATGATTTTAATTTTGCTAACTTAGTTTTAATTTCATTATGCTTACTAGGTAAAAATCCTTGAAAAAAAAATTCCTCACCACTAAACCCACTAGCAGTTAAAGCGGTAATTAAGGCTGATGGGCCTGGAATTATCATAATTTTATGGTTTTGACTAATAGCAAAATCAATAATTTGTGCTCCGGGATCACTAATTACTGGCGATCCGGCATCACTAATCAAAGCAACATTTTCGTTATTATTGAGCGCTTGAAGTAAAAGCTCTTTACGTTTATATTCGTTAAACTTATGACAACTTATTAGGGGTTTATTAATTTGGTAATGATTTAAAAGTTTTAAGGAAACCCTAGTATCTTCCGCAAAAATCAAATTACATTCATTTAAAGATTTAATCGCCCGAAAACTTATATCTTCCAAGTTGCCAATAGGAGTACTGATAATATATAAAATTCCGGGCATACGTATTATTATTTTTAAAAAAGTTTTCTACAGGTTATTAACAGGTGTAGATAATTTAATATTTAAAGTTAAAAATATCAACTTGTATTTTTCTTAAAATTATAAACCTTGATTTTGTGAGACCTTTTAAGCTTAGGTAAAAGCACATGTAAAGTATTTATTAGATATATTATTAACTATCAAAATGATTCTATAATAAATATCCAATTTTGCCTAATAATATGCATTATATAAATAAAAGTAGTTATTTGTTAATCTAAAGTAAGTAAAATAGATCTTTTAGGATATTTTCATTATTATTATTATATACAAGAGCTAAGCTTAAGGATATTTCATGATAAAAAAATCATTTTTATATTTATATATATCAACAGCCGGCTTATGCATATATCTAACGTCGCCAATATATGCCAAATCAATAATGGGTTATGTTTCGCCAAGTAAGGCTAATTTAAAATCAACTAAAACCAAAGTTAAAATTCCTGATATTCGTGAAAAATTTGCCATATTAATTAGTTGTGACGAATTTCAATCTGAACAATTGCCAGCTAACCCACAAATTCTCAATTATGTAAAAGATTTAGCTCATAAATTAGAAAGCTTAAATAAAAACAGTTTTAATCATCAAACACTAAAACTAATTTGCGGCAATAACGCTATCGCCAGATTAATTAATCAGGAATTTACTACGGGAATGCTTGGCAGTAAAGCTTTACCTGATGATTTTGTCTTTATTTATATCGCCGGAATAGCTAATTTAGCCAATAATGATCTTTACCTTTATACTTTTGACTCTTTATATAATAATTATGATCGTGAAGATAATAAGTCCTTATTATCATTAAAGGATTTACTTTTTAAATTCAAAAATAAGTCCTCATCCAAATATATAGTTTTGGCCTTAGATATAAATAACCATAATCCTCAAGAATTAAAACCCGTTATTGAAAGTTTGGTCAATGATTTAAAAATTACTGGAATAATTTATCGGCCTAAAGTTTTAAATAATCAAAGTCCCAATCAGCCTGATAATAAAATAGCTAAAGTTAGCGAAACGGCAAAATTGTCGCCCAATGTTAAAATTACTGAAAAACAAATCAATGAGGTATCGGTTACCGAACCTGAAAGCAAAAATTTGACAACAACAATTTCACTTGACAATTCCGATAATTCCAACCAGAATTTTGGCTGTCTAGCTAATTATTTAAATCATTTATTTTCGATAAATAGTGAAAACTTAACTTTAAATGATTTAAGTCAAGATGAAAATATTTTATTTTTAACCTCTTCCCCGGAAGTAAATAAAATTAGCTTTAATTGTCCAACTTCTTATAAAGCCAAAAATAATTCCGTTAATTATGGCTTTCCCTTGACTGACTTATACATTAGACGTCCAGATATTGCACTTATTAGTCATACCAATAGCCAAGAAGATAGTAGTAACAATGAAAATTCTGAAGTAAATGATGATCTTAAAAATAATAATTTTGATATTTATATGACCAATATGAAAAAGAAAATAGATTCTTGTTGGCAACCACCTAAAACGTTAAATTCAATTCGACTTACTACTGGTTTTACGGTATTAAAAGATGGTAAAATTGAAGATATTTCTATTATTCAAAGTTGTGGGAATAAAGAAATTGACCGATCTGCGCTTCAAGCGCTTCAAAAAGCCAGCCCTTTAGACAAATTACCAAGTTCAGCTCCAGATTTTATCCAAATACGCTATAAATTTAAATGGGATGTACATTAAATAGATGATGAATGAAAACATACAGCCAAATACAAATTATTACCTAAATTTTTATAATGATTGTAAAAATGTTATTATGCATCCTAAAACTTATTATTTAAGTTTTAAAGAATCTGTTTCCGCTCGTGATTCTTTTAATTTCTTAATTATCAATGTTAGCCTGAATTCCATAATCGCATTCCTATTTAGTGGGTTTCAGCCGTTAACTTTAATTATTACCATGGTTAAATTATTTGCTTATGTGTTTTTAATTAGTTTATTTTCCTGGCTGTTAATAAGTAATATGGGTGGTAAAGGTAAGATTCAACAACATTTAAATATTATCAATTACGCAACCGCACCATTAGTGTTTGCTTTTATTTTGCCGTTAAATATGCTAATTTACAGCTATTTTTACTGGTTAATCTATCATGGTCTTTTAAATATACATGAAATCGAAAAATCTAAAGTAATTTCTGGTATCGTCAGTTCGGTTTTACTTTCGGGTTTATCGCTATGGCTAATTAGCTTTATTTTTCATATCTAAAAAACCACTTATCTAAAAAATTGCTTATTGAAAAAATAATCAGATTAATTTTTTAGGTTTTTTTTCGTATTTTCCACATTGACCATGGCAAATAATAACCATAAAATGAATATATAAACTTAATGATTTAAGTTGTTTACTAAGGAGATCAAAATGAATGAGTTTATAAATCCCAAAGATATTACTAATGTTAGCAAAAATGATTCAGCCAATAAAGCTAAGCCTTTACACAGTGAAGTTTATCAAATAGCTAATGGAAATGATAAAGTTTCGCCAAAAGACAGTACTAATCAACGTTTTGAAGCCATTACCCCCAATGAAATTTTAGTCAAAATTCATGAAAGCATGACTGCTATTTCAGAAAAAATGGCAAGATTACCCGAAAACTTAAAACATGACGTAATCAGCAATTTTAATGAATATGCAGATACTCAACCTAACCGGGAAATCTTGCAAAAACTGATTAAAGATGTACAAATGGGACAAAATAAAGTAATGTCAGGCATAAAAGAATTAATCTAATAAAAAATCTGTTAGATATTGCTAAAATGTCGGTAAATTATCCTTAAAATTCAGCCACTAAACCAAAACAGGCAATTAGTATAATAAAGGCAAAATATAGGACAAAAAACCACGCCCATCTTGCAATTAACTCGGTTTCACTTATTGTTGGTTCTTTAGCTGCCATTAAATTTATCCTCACTTAATTGAAAAACTTATTTTAAACTAGTCACAAAGTTTGTGAATTCTTTAGTATCATCAATAAAACGACTTTTCTGTAATTTTGACAACCATAAACCTAATACGCGTCTACGATCTACCGTTTTTTTGAGACCAGGAGGTCTTTCCCCTAATAAACGTTCTTTAATAAGTTTATTACCTTCACGGTAAAAGCAATCACCAAGCTGACACCCAGTAACCACAACACCACAGGCACCTGCTTTTAAAGCGGCCTCAATCATTAATGGCTGAATCATACCACTACAGGGGAATTTAATTACGCCGACGTCGCTAATATTTTGCAAATCAGTTTCATTAATTTCAACCGATCGCTCACACATAAAGGCTAATACTTTTTTCTTTTCACTCATTTTTATATTCCATAATTAACTTGTAGAGATAGGGATAAAAATTAAATAATTACGACGCACTGACTAAACCTTTTATTTGATCTAATACTTGGGCATCAGGCAAATTAGGTACATCAATGGCATCAAAGGCACAAGCACCAACGCAGACGCCACAGCCAGTACAACGATATGGTTTGACAGTTGCTAAAAGCTTAAACCTTGAATTAGCTGGAGCCGGAACCATTTCAATCGCCTGCCAAGGACAGTCACGATAACAAAGGGAACAGCCTGTACATTTATTCGAAACGACTTCAGCGGCTTCAACAGGTTTTGTCCGGATAAACCAAGGAATAATGGTTAAAGCGACAACCCCTAAAAACATTATCAACCAATAGCTTAACAAAGAAACCTTAGCCATTAACCAGTACGGAAATAAGAAAAACCAGTCAAGATCGAAAGATGTCGGCTGATGATTTAAATTAGCCATTTGTCCACTATTAATCGGATATAAGAAAACAACCAATAAAACTAACGCTACTAAAATATAATTTATAGCTGGTGGTGGTGTTAAAACGGGTCGGGTCATTCTTACATAATGGATCCATAAGAAAGACAATAAGGAAAAGGATAAACCAATATGAATAAATAAAAAATTAGACATAGTTAAATTACTGATAAGATCGCCATTTAAAAACCAATGTTTTAAGGGCTGGCCAATAATCGGCAAGAAAGCTAATGCGCTTGCGGTCATACGGGTTAAGCATAATGAGCGATCATCCCAGACTAAATAATAACCAGTTTGACCAATAAATAAGACTAACACAAATAATAATATGCCACTAGTCCATTGAACCCAACGATATTGTCGATATCTATCCGTGAACCAAACGCGAATCATATGTAAAATAATTGTTATAACCATGGCATCGCCAGCATAACGGTGCATACCTCGAAAGATGGCGCCAAATGGCAAAGTTTTAGTTATATAATCAACAGAAGTCCAGGCGTTAACCAGATTTTTTGATAGATAGGCATTATCCACCGTAGGTATATAATAAGCAAATAAAAGCAATCCAGATAAATAAAGAACCCATAAATAAAACTGAGGCAAGGCACCATGATAATAAAAAGGGTTGTACTTATGGGTAGTAATTTTATTTACTAATTTTTCAATTTCTAAAGTACCAAAATTCAGCTGTTTTAGTATTTCTTGATACACAAAATTTCTCCTATTTCTTTTCGGGAATTACTGTTTTTTCGGTAGCATCTTCCCTACCAACGATACCAATAGCTAATGAAGCAATTAGCATGGCGATACTTAAAAAGACAATATAGGCATAATCACCTAAATTAGTCATTACACCTTGAGTTTTTAAATATTTTGTAAGATCATTACCAATGGGCATAAAAGGTTTGTAAAAGGTTACGAGCAATCCAGCTACGCTTTGGAGCCAGCCGGGATAACTTTGGGTAGAATCATTTAAGCCAATTTCAGCAAAAGGCATTAAACAACTAACAAGGATGGTTATGAGCGCTAGAACACTAACTACGCTAGCTAATATAGTAAAATGACTACGATTCACGATGTTTAGCTCCCTCCTTTAAGGAAAGTTTTTTGGCTGGGAAACAATTAATTAAATTCTCAAAAATAAGTACCCGTTTTTTTAAATTACCCCGAAGTTTTTCTTCAAAGTATATTAAAAAGGCCTGAAAAAATAAGACAATTCCATTAAAAATAACGGCAGCAATTAAAAATAGCATAGAGTATAAAGTAAATTCATGTTGAACCGCTCTAACTGCCTCAAAAAATAAAGATAGCGCAAATACACAAATTAGAAAAAAAGTGAATTTAACTGATAGTTTAATTTTTTTTTGATTGGTAATTGTATTATTCATAGTGTAAGGAGAATTAACTAGTAGTAACGGTTTCTTGTTTATTTGCTGTTGGCGCAAGATTTGGAGCTTTACTATTATTACACCAGACAAAGGTTGCAAAACCTAAGACCATAGCAATAAATCCACCAATCATCCAATACCAGTCAAGTTCGGGAACTAGGGTAGGATAAGTTGGTACCAAACCATTCATTCTTTCAACAAAGGTATTGTAATCATAAACCCAACGGTTATTAAGCATGAAGTCCATCATACCATTATAGCTAGCGTGAGGGCTGGGGGTAAAAGTAGGAATACTTTTAAATATGCCATCTAAAGGAGTTGTAGTTTGATTAGCTAAATTTTGAATTTGAACAATTAATTCTTTACCAACCGGATTAGGATTTTTAGCTAAATTTTCAGCACTTAGAATACTTGGATAATCCCAGTATTCATTATTCAACGGCATAACTTTTTTGACTAATTCTTCAGCCGTACCTGCATTAGCTCCAGCAAAGCCACGTAAGAACTTATAAGTGAAGGCTTGGCTAACTGGTCCAAGGAACATTTCAGTACGTGCCATATAATAGTAAACTACCGCCCAGAAAGTTTGTACTAACCCGATTATTCCCAATAACATTGCTCCTGGGGCAGCTTTAATGCGAGCTTTAACATCTTTAGTAAACCAGATTTGCCATAATTGCCAAATGATACCAATATCAATGAGCAAATATAAAAAGTCACGCCAGTATGGTGGATCATTATGAATATTAGCAATATTAGCAATAATTAAAAATGAAAAAGCCACCCAACAAACCAGACCCATTAAACTTAACATAAGTATAAAAGGCCGTTTCATGATATCTTTTTCTGAACCGGTTACATACACATCAATAAAAGGCAATAATACTACTGAGATCGGAATAATTAAAGTAATTTCCGTTGCTACTACTGGTTCCAGATATTTATACATTTGGTATAAACCTAAGAAATACCAGTCCGATAAAATTGGCAATGGGGTTACATCTGGATTAGATCGAGCGCCTTGGGCAGCAGGTAAAATGGTAGCCACAATAACCAGCATCGATGTTACAATAATGCGTTTAAGCCAGTTAATTGGCACGCGTTTAAATTGTGGGTTATTGTAAAAATACAATTCTACGAACATAAGCGGTATCAGTGAAAAAGCTAAGTGCAACGAAAAAAATCGCGTTATCGTTTCTTGAGTTATAGCAGCTCCACCACCTAATAACCCTTCAGCCGTATTCCACCCCATATGCAAGGATTTAACTAAAGGTAAATAAAAATCACCCATTACCGGAAATTGATCCATATATGTTGGGAATGTTGCAAATACTTTTGTTGCCCAAAATGCACGTTGATTCCAGATTAAAAGATATCCAGTCAGACCCGAATACATAGATAAGAGTAAAGTGACCAAACCAATCGCAATATTGAATTCTTTACCTGGCTTATAATCAGCTAAAATAAACATTCGATACATCCGCATGGTAGCAGCAATAATCATTGCATCGGCACCATATTTATGCATACCACGCATTAGGCCACCAAAAGGGATCGCATGTTGAATATCAAAAATTGAATTAAAGGCTGCTGCCTTAGTAGGGACATACCACATTATTAAAATAAGTCCAGTTGCCATAACAATAAACCAGACTAAATAAAAAATTGACCCTAAAGCATAAAATGGATTAGTTAATCCTTCTTTTTGGTAATGTTCATCAAAAATGTCAATATTAGCAATTCTGGTTTTCAGCCAATCTTGAATTTGTACAACTTGATTAAGCAATGCCGCCTGCCTCCAATGTTAGAACCTGATAACTGTCTCCTTCTTTTTTAAGATCAAATTTTCTAGGTGGTCTAGGAGCTGGACCACTTACAACTTTGCCACCATCAGCAATATCGTAAACACTTAAATGACAAGGACAGGCAAAAACTGGTCCTTTTGGCAAGAAATTGTAATTTTTAGCACATTCTTCAGGGTCTTTAACAAAGTTAAAAATACAGCCCAAATGAGGACAGATACGGCTATAGGCCACAACATCACCGTTAGGCAATTTGACAATAAATCCGGGAATATTGCGAACTTCTTTGCCTTCAGGATTATATTCTATATAACTTTGATTAAACATGAAAGGTATACAAGTCCAGGCTGCAGGGAAATCACTATCTTTAAAAGTTGGCACAGGCGGTTCAGCTATTGGCTGGTCGGATTTGCCAAATAAGTCTAAGGGTTTTAAAGTTGGCCGTATATAACGTAATAAAGGCGAACCCAATAAACCAAAGGTTAAAGCTAAAGGTACTGCTGCAGCTACTTTAAGTAATGTTCTTCGTGATGTTCCATCCATGGTTTTAGCCTCCATTATTGCTGGTAGCAGAATCGGTCGAATTAGTTGTCGAAATGGTTTTTTCAGTGGTTTCTTGGAAATGTCGAATATATTGTACCAGTTTCCAGATATATTCTTCATCAAAGACGACATTTTTACTCTTATCTTGTTTATGTAAAAAATTAGGCATACCTTCCCACTGAATGCCGTTAGCAATATGATCCCAAAGTACATCATCTGATCGATGATAGAATCGATTATACTGTTGAAAATTAGCCGGCACCGGATCTAAAGTTTTGGATAATGGACCATCACCATTACCTTTTTTACCATGACAAACGGCACAATTTGAACCAAACACCGCATCAATATCCATTGCTTGAGCATCATTCAAAGCTGGAACCGCTAGGGATCGACTATAAAAAACCATATCCCAAATCTGTCTAGTAGTTGCCTGTGTTTGAAAACTTGGGTGATTAACCCCTGGATAAGAGCTAGCTTTGCCAAAATTGACCAATAAATATTGGTTTACTGGCTCTTGTTTACGCATAAGTTTTTTATCAGTTAAATCAAGATCACATTTTCCAGCAATACCAACACCTGTATCAGAGTGACATTGTGCACATTGCAATTTATTCCACATAATTTTACCGTCAGCTACTGATGGAGCAGCATCAGGATATTCAACTTCATAGCCACCTTCAGTTGAAGCAATTGAAGTCAATTTAGCATCTTTACCAGATAAATCTACTTTAGATGAACAGCCATAATTCATTATATTTAATATAACAACTAATAATATCAAAACATTCATTTTTTTGATATTTAATTTCTTACTAATATAATTGCTTAAATTCAATTTTTTTCTTCCTTATTACTTTATTAATTGATAAAAACCTAATAACCAAAAAAGGGAACCCATGAAAAAGCTGCCCAAATAACTACTAAAACAAATATAATTACTAGCGGTAAAGGTGGTGGACCTTCACCAATTCTATACTCAGAGACAATTTCATAATGTTCATCGGTGGATTTTTCTTCGCTCATACTTAATTATCCTCTTTATTATTACTATTTAATTGATTTAGTTCCGGATTTGCCTAGGACAAAATTGTCATTGTCATCCATCATTTCATATTTTACGTCTTCCATGTCTTCAAATTCACCATTACGAAATGACCACCAAATAGCAATGAGACCTAAGATAAAAAATACGCCACATACACCAAAGGCAATGTAAATTCCCGGACCTAATGCATTTTGACTTAAGACACAGTTTGGGCACATAATTAATGACCTCCTGAATGGGGTTCCCACTCTTGTTTTGTTAATACAGGTAATTTAGTTGGCGTAATTTTATTTAATTGCGCCAAGCTATTGATGGTTACTTCTTTATCTTGAGGCAGTGATTTTAAATAGGCAACCAGATACCATCTTTGTTCTTCTGTTAAAGTTTCGCCAAATCTGGGCATTCGTGTTCCGGGTACACCTTCACTAATACGATAAAACCACATTTGGTCTGAATACTGTTTATAAAAGGGACGGGAAAAATTAGCTGGTTTTTTTTCTAAGGTAATAGAATTGGGACCATTGCCCCAACCTTCTAAACCATGACAGGCTGCACAATTTTGTGTAAAAATTCCACGACCAGCATTGCTAGCGGCATCAGAATTGGTATCAACGTGCCTTCGGGCTAATAAAGCCTGCCCACTTGGTGTTGATGGCATATATTCATCAGGGGCTTCAACATAAGCTGTTACGGTTCTCCCATTACCTAAAGTCTGAATATAACAGACAAGGTCATTCATATCACGATCACTTAAATAGCTAAAACTAGGCATAATTGACCCAGGCTTAACTGCGCGAGGTTCAATTAAGTGGGCTTTTTGCCATTGTGAAGGGAATCTGCCACCTTCATTGGTAAGATCAGGACCAGTTCGAGCTGTTCCTAATACATGAGGAGCTTCATATACAAAGTCTCCGGCTTTAACTAATGGTCCATAGCCGCGGTCCTGTAACCTTGTAAATTGGCTATGGCAATAAAAACAGCCTTCTCTTACATAAATTTGGCGACCACGTAGGGCATCACCAGCACTAGATTCTAAATTATAATTATTACGAGTATCAGTTGGTTTTGGTTGAAACAAAACCATTGGCATTAACACTGTTGAAAATATAATTATAATAAAAGTCGTAAATACGGCAAATGAACCAATACGATAAGGGTTACTATTCATTATGCTTTAATAGCCTCCATACTAGCTGATTTTTTAGTTTCAACTTGTTTACCATACAAGGTTTTGTATACATTGTAGGCAAAAATAAACTGGCCTAAAACAATCATTACTCCACTTATAGCCCTTAAAAACCAATACGGTCTAATCTGGAGACTCCATTGATCTACTGGCATGCCAAAGGCCCAGCCAGCAGCCTGAATAAGTCCAGCAATAGTTAAAGAAATCATCATTAATAAGAAACCGAGGAATTTTAACCAGTAATGCGAACGGATAAGACCCATACTGTACCAATCACGCCCAGTTAAGCGAGGCATAACGTAATAAAAAGCACTGGTTGAAATAAATGAGAATGTACCTAATAAAGCTAAATGAGCATGACCAACTACCCATTGGGAAAAATGTAAATACCAATTAACCCAACGTGTTGCCTGAAAAGGTCCTTGCATACAAGTAATTAAATAAAATCCAGCCGATGTTATGGCAAAACGCAAAGTCATATCTGATGCAACTAAGCCCCATTTGCCTTTCATCGTCATAAAGAAATTAGTTAACACAGTTATTACTGGAACAAATAAAAATATCGACGATATAATAGCTATAGCTTTTAACCATTCAGGCACAGGTGACTGAGTAATATGATGGGTGCCAGTTGGTGCATAAAACAAGGCAATACCCCAAAATCCTAACATCGATAAACCGTGACTGTATAGTGGGGCTTTAGTGAGACGGGGCAGTAAGTAATACATCATACCCACGCCCATTGTGGTAAACCACATGCCTAAAATATTGTGGCCATAAAACCAACCCACAATACCATCATTTAGTCCTGGTAAAGCCACAAAAGTTCTTTGACCAATAATATAAACTAAAGGAAACCAAAACATAGAACCTAAAAAGTACCATAAGGATACATATAGCTTTTTAACATTACGTGTAGCCACCGTTCCATAAACATTTACAGCTATAGTAATTAAGGCGATAACCACCATATAGTCTAACAAAGCTGGCAATTCAGCATATTCACGGCCTTCGGTATTGCCATTTAACAGGTTCGCAAAAGCACCTATCATTACAATATTCCAAGCCCACATCGTAAAATTGCCTAAACGTTCACTCCACAATTTGTTTTTACATAATGACGGAACCATGTAATATATTGAGCCTACATAAGCCATCGACAACCAGCCTATGGCCACACCATTAACATGCCACATTCTTAGATGAGGCATGGATAACTGAGGAATATTATGAATAAGATCCGGAGCCGAAAATTCAATACCCGCAATTAAACCAGCACCCATTGCCCATAATGACCACCAAAGAGCCGATAATAAAAAATTACGACTGGCACTGCCAGGCTCATTGCTTAAAAATTTATCTATAAAACTAGACTGCATTAATATTCACCTCTTGATAGCCTTAGTTTTTTCAACAAGGTCGTCAAGAGACAAACATACATATTACGAAAAATCTCCGATTACAATTTATTTGATTAAATTTAATCAAAATGACCTTGTCCTATATGAAATATTACAACAAAAAAATATAGATCTATCCAATTAATTTTGGATTTGTAATCTTTTTTGCTAATTTTTTTATGAAATCGGTTAAATAGGCTTGTTATAGCTAATATCGGTAATGATACAATCCTTAATGAGATTAGTAAAAAAGTTGATCACCAGGTTATTACAAGCAATATTATATTTAATTTCGATATTTTTTTAATGTTGAAAACATATAATATTTTTAGGCTAAAGCAAAAAAAATATTAAGCAAAATTTGATTGCAAATAAAAAGTCATATTTTACTTTATAAATAATATGAGATTAATTTTAGCAGAAGTTTTAAATATCTAAAATTCTTTGAGGTCTTAATAGGCCTAATTTTGCTGTAACTATTAATTTAGGAGGATTAATATGGATTTTTTCAATAGGCAGTTCAACGCCATGTTCAACACCAATTAAACCGGAAATATTCGCTAAAATAAACGTTCCTTTATCCTTTTTTATATCAAATTTAACTTTATTTTTTTGCTTAACCAAAAAATTGCCAAGCTTTTGCGAAGAATGACATTCCTTCGTAATGATAATTGAATTAGCCTGACGAATAATTTCCGTTACATGGCATGATAACAGTTTCACTAAAGCTGGAACATTATTGACATCACCAAATGATTCTTCTAAAACTTTATTGGCAATATGACCTGATAGACTAATACCTTCAGGGCGATCGTGCAGAAAATTTATAACTCCTGATATAGGATCACTGGCATGTTTTAATATTTTACTGGCAATACTTATCAAATCTTTAATTTCATCTATTGCTACAATTTTTTTAATTGTGGCGTCAATTTTGCCTTCGGTTTTAAATTCATTAAAATCAGATTGATTCACGGTGAGATGGTTTCCTTAAAATTTTAACTTACAATGAATATTCATAAAACAAATTTTTAATTCGCTAAAATTTATATCATAAATTATAATAAAATAAAGCTTATAATTTTATAATAACACAACTTGTCAATAATTAAAACTTATTTTTTTTACTAACTTAAATTAAACTAATGAATCTTGTAATTATACCTGCCCGCTATGCCTCGCAAAGATTTCCTGGTAAACCTTTAGCATTAATTGATAAAATTCCTATGATTGAAAGGGTTTATCGTCAGGTAGCTAAAGCTAAATTAGTCGATAAAATTGTCGTAGCGACCGAGGATATACGTATCCAAGAATTGGTGACGGCGTTTGGCGGAAATTGTGTTATGACTTGCGCCAGTCATCAAAGTGGAACTGATAGACTAGCTGAAGCCGTTCAGCATTTTAACCAGGCTAAAATTGTCGTTAACGTCCAAGGCGATGAACCCCTTATCGATCCAAACATTATTGATTTAGCCATCCAACCGATATTGGAAAATAGTAAAATCGAAATGTCAACCCTAGCCTTTCCAATTGATTTAAAAAATGATGATATTAATAACCCAAATTTAGTTAAAGTAGTTTTAGACGAAAATCAATTTGCTTTATATTTTTCGCGATCGCCCATCCCTTATCGCCGAAATTTAGATATTGATTACACTTATTTAGGGCATATTGGCTTATATGCTTTTACCAAAGAGTGTTTATTAAAATTTTCTAAACTAGTACCGAATCAACTTGAATTAGTTGAATCGCTGGAACAATTACGAGCCTTAGCTAATAATATTCAAATTAAAGTTATTATTGCCAATGCACGATCTTACGCTGTAGATATTCCTAATGACATTAAGGTTATTGAGGATTTATTAGCTAAAACAACAGTTTTATAAGTTCTTTATAATCCAGGGAAAGAGCTTTAGAATTTCGTGGCGAAACCAATTTATTTTATAGTTGTTGATCATTTTGGTAATGGTAACCCTGAAATTGACCGTGGTGTCACAAAATGGCGCGATACCTGGGAAAACTCATAGTTCACTGAAAAGCCTAATCCCTTAATTATAGATTGGTTAGCTTACTTGCTTATAATTAATTACCCAACACTTCCAGCAGTTACTAGTATCGATTTATCCGGATGCAAATGTTTTTTTATAGCAGCATTTACCTCTTTAACAGTTAAACTTTGATATTGGGCAACTATTTTATCCAATTCAGCAATACCCAAACCATAGAATTCAAGTTCACACATTACTGAGGCTATAGCTGATGGTGATGCCAAACCAACTTTAAATGATCCAGCGGCCTTTCGGATTTCCTTGGCTAATTCACTTTTCGTGATACCTTTATCAATAAAGTCACGTAATACCTGATAGGTAAGATCAATAGATTTATCAACATTTTTCGGGTTAACACTTAAATTAACCGTCCACGATCCACTGCCCAAGTAAACATTAGATATGCCCGAATAAATTCCATAGGTAAGTCCAGCTTTGACCCGAACCACATGGCCAAGTCTGGCTGTAATTGTATCGCCACCAAGAGCTGTATTTCCTACCCTTAAAGCAAAATAATCTTTATCGGTACGTTTTAAATCCAAGGTATGACCAAGAATAATATCAGAACTGGTTTTATTGGGAATATTAACAAATTCACGGGCTATGGCTTGAGGAAGTTTTACTGGATCGACAATTAATGCTGTTTTATCTTCACCTTCCCAGTTATGGGTTAATTTTTCAATTAAAGCAATTAAATTATCAAAATCCAGATCACCAACAATAGATATTATGCATGAATTAGGGGCATAATGATGTTTATGAAACTGGTTTAAATCTTTATGACTTATATTTTGCAAATCTTTAATAAGCTCGGTAATAGATTTTTCATAATAAACATGATTACTTGGATACAGCAATTGTTTGAATTTATTATTAGCCATAAATCTAGTATTATGATTAGCTTCATTTAAATGATTAGTCCATTCAATTTTACTTTTTTCAATTTCTTCTTCCAAAAATTTTGGATGCCTAATAACATCCATTAATAATTCCAAGTATTTTTCTAAATCATTATTTACTAATAAAGTACTAAAATTTACCTTAAATTTATCAGCACTAAAATCAAGACCATTAGGAATAGCCATTTCTTCAAGAATTTTAGCAATAGTGTCTTTAGAATAATTTTTTGATCCACTCGCTAGTAACTCAGCAGTCATATCGGGAATATTTGAATTCTTACTTAAAACCTGCGGATTATACGCCTTAATAGCTCCAGCAATACCAAGGGCTTTAGCTCCTGGCGATTTTAAGAAAATTAGCTTTAAACCATTTTTAAACTGATGAATTTTGGCTCGATTACTAAAATCAGTAACAGAATCAATTTCTTCCTTTAATTCTAAAGGGGTGATTTTAGGTACAAAACCACGGATTTTAGCTTCCTTTGACGGAGTTTTTTTACTTTCTTTTACTGAAGTTTTAAGGGGTGTTTCTTCATTCTTAATAAGATCTAATTCTTCCGGAGTGACTGGTGTAAAATAACCAAGAGTTTGATTATTAGGCTTAAAATATTTTTTAGCAACATGCATAATATCGCTAGCGGTAATTTTATCAAAATGGTCATCATAATTCATCATCCATTGCCAATCCACTTTAGATTCAGCTTCGGCAAGAATAAAAGCCAAATTACTGGATTTAGCTGTAGATAAAATTGTTCCTTTTTGATTGGCAATTTTATGACTGGTAATCTCGGCTTCACTGACTTTACTATTAGCTAATTTATCTAATTCATCGAGAATAGCGGCTTCGACATCTTTTGGATTTACGTCACTATTAACCATTGCGCCAATAATAAATAAAGCTGGATCTTTCAAGTCATCATGACGCGTAAAAACGTCACAGGCCATATTGGTATCAATTAGCCGCTTGTATAATCGGCTTGCGCGTTCACTGGATCCACCCAAAAGGTGTTTAATTAAACCAAGGGTATAAGTATCTTTATGCTTAGCTTCTGGAACATGGAAACCCATCCAGACTCGTGCTAAATCACCTACACGTTTAATTTCAAAGGATCGTTTACCTTCTTGAGCAGGTTCAATGGTATAGACATCGGGGATCGATTTTGGACTAGCTTTAATTTTACCAAAATATTTAATAGTATGTTCCAAAGCTTCATTATTATCAAAATCGCCGGCAATAATCAAACAAGCATTATCTGGCCAATAATAAGTATTATAAAAATCGCGCAGTTTTTCCATAGAAACACTTTCAACATCACTACGCCAGCCAATAGTTGGATGATGGTAGGGGTGTTCCCGAAAAGCTATGGCATACATTTCTTTATCCAGTGCATCTTCAGGATAATTTTCACCACGTTCTAATTCATTGCGGACAACGGTCATTTCACTATCATGATCTTCCTGACGCAATAATAAATTACGCATTCGATCTGCTTCAAGTTTAAGACATAATTTCAAATGTTCTTTGGGTACAACTTCATAATACGTAGTTCGATCAAACCAAGTCGTAGCATTCCAATGGCCGCCTATCTGAGTTAAAATTTCATCAATACCATTACCAAGATCGGGGTTGTGTTTTTTGGTTCCTTTAAAAAGCATATGTTCTAAAAAATGCGTAGATCCAGTATGTCCTACTGCTTCGTTACGTGAGCCAACTTTAAATAAAATCATCACGGTAACCACTGGCGCCATATGATCTTCAACAGTTAAAACTTTTAAACCATTAGTTAATTTGTATTCTTTTATATTGTCCAAAGAACTAATTTGTTTAATTTGTGAATTAACTATATGTCCTTGACCTTTTTTATTTTTCATTATTCTTATATCCTTCTTATCAATTATTGTTTAATTCTTAAAGTAAACTATTTACCGATAATCATCTTGACACCTAAAATTACCATGGAGGCACCAAATATTCGACTTAACATTATATTGGAAATTTGATTAGCAATTTTAGCACCAAAAAAACCACCAATAAAAAATCCCAGACAAATAAAAGCGGCTGCTTTAATATCAACATAGCCATGTTTATAATAATCAAGGACGGCCAGTAAACCAATTGGTGGGATCATAAGCGCCAGCGTCGTACCTTGAGCTTGATGCTGACTCATTTTAAAAATAAAAACTAAAGCTGGAACCAGGATCATACCACCACCTACACCAACAACACCACTAAATATACCGGCTATTAATCCAAGTATTGCATAACTCATTTTTTAGTTTAAGTCTCCTTAATAGCTAGATTTGTATTTTCAAGCGCAGTTATTTTATTAATTCGGCGATTATGGCGATCAAGATTAGAAAATTTAGCATTAACAAAAGCATTAACAATATCTTTGGCTAATTCGCTACCAATAACCCTGCCACCTAAACACAAAATATTCATATTGTCATCTTCAACTCCTTGTCTTGCAGAAAAAGTATCATGACACAAACAAGCTCTAATACCGATAACCTTATTGGCCGTAATCGTAACGCCAACACCACTACCACAAACCAGAATACCTAATTCGCTAGCTTTATCGCTAACATTATATGCGACTAATTTAGCAAAGTCCGGGTAATCACACGATTTTTCACTATCAGTGCCAAAATCTTGAACATCATAGCCAAGACAAGTCAAGTGATTCTTTACTGATTCTTTTAATAAATATCCGCCATGATCAGCGCCTAGGGCAATTTTTTTCATTTATTTTCTTAAACTGAATTCTTTTTAGAAACAAAGGTTTTACATTAGACTAAATTATTAACTAAGTTACAATATAACTAATATTAATTATATAGTTGTTGCTAATTTTAGTTAAAATATTAAGATAATACTAATAGTGTACATCATGTAATTAAAAATTTATTAAAATTTGAAGGTTTAATAAAAATGTCCGATTCGTTGAATAATCAAGAACTTGAAAAAATCGATCATGTTGCCATAGTAGTTGACAATATAGCCGTTAGTGCTAAATGGTACCAAAGCCAATTCAGCTGTCAAATAGAATATATTGATGAGACCTGGGCTTTATTAAAATTTGCTAATATTTGCCTAGCCTTAGTTCTTAAAATCCAACACCCCGGACATATTTGTTTCATTAAAGAAAATGCCGCCCAATATGGTTCCCTAACAACTCACCGAGATGATACTAAGTCAGTTTATCTAAGCGACCCATCAGGAAACACTGTCGAAATTATGGATAAGAGTCAATATACATGATTGATATATTATCTTCGGCTACTTCTTGTTTAATCATCTGCGTATTTATAATTGCTGCTCTATTAATGCATTTCCGTATATTATCAGCGCTTTTGGCTTTACCAATCTTAGCTATTGTAATTGCCTTTATCTGTGGCGTACCCTATGATGAGATTATTGATAAAATCATTAACAATGGATCAGTTAAATTAGCCAATACTTATACGACGACACTTTTTGGCGCAATTTTAGCTGAACTTTTAACGAGACATAATATTGCCGCTAAATTTATTAAATTTACGGCTGAATTTGCCAGTGATAATCCTATTTTAATGTCATTTGGTGTCATTGTCGTGACCAGTGTTTTATTTTCCACCATTGGCGGCCTTGGTGCCGTAATAATGGTAGGAACTATTGTTCTACCAGTTATGCTATCCTTGTCAATACCACCAAGAGTAGCTGGTGGTATTTTTTTATTTTCCATTAGTTTAGGTGGCTTATTTAATTTGGCTAGTTGGCAGCTTTATATTGATGTCTTAAAAATTAACCCAAATGAAATTATTAAATTTGTCCTGCCCTTTTCTTTAATTTATATTTTAATCCTGTTAGTATTTTTAATTATTGAATTAAGGGATAATTTAGCCAAGAATTTACCATATTTTATGGGCTTATTTATCGGTATTTGTACTTTATTTTTTAACATTGGTAAATTTAACTTCAAAATATCAGTAATAAATTATACTAATGAATCGTATAAATATACATTTTGGCTATTTGGTTTATCAATTATTTACGCCATTTTTCGCCATAGGAAAAACATAACCAATATTAGTAATTGGGCAATGTTAATTCCCTTTATTCCTCTGGTATTAGTTTTATTGTTTAAATGGCCTTTTATATCAGCTTTTGTGCTAGCAATTAGTTATTGTGTAACATTAACTTGGACTAAAGATAGTATAAAAATTTTAACATCATCAATTATTGATGGTATTAATAAAGTAATTCCAGCCGTATTTTTAATGATTGGGATTGGCATGCTGTTAAATAGCGTTACCAGCCATTATGTAAGCAGTAAAATTAATCCGATTTTAAACTTAATTATTCCCCATTCGGCTTTAATGTATATTATTGTCTTTACGGTTTTAGCTCCATTAGCCTTATATCGTGGTCCGTTAAATCTATGGGGAATGGGTGGCGGAATTGCGGCATTAATTAATCAATCAGGTAAATTAACCGGTAAAGCCTTAATGGGAATGTTAATGTCTGTAGGACAAATTCAAGGGGTTTGCGATCCTACTAATACCCAAAATATTTGGATTGCTAATTATTTAGGCTTAGAAACTCAAAGTCTTTTATTAAAAACACTTCCCTATACCTGGATTATGGTTGGAGCTGGTTTAAGTCTAGCAGTTTGTCTTGGCTATGTTAACTGGTAACTTGAGGTTAAACTTTGACATTAAGTATTAATAATCACAAAATAAGAGTAGGAATTGATGTCGGTGGAACATTTACCCATGCGGTTGCGCTTGATGCTAGCACTTTAAAATTAATTGCTAAAGCTAAAGTTTTAACAACCCATGAAATAGGAGTAGCTCAAGGCATTGTTGATGCATTATTATTGTTAATGGACAAGGCTCAAATCAATCCACAAAATGTAAATTTTATTGCCTATAGCACAACCCAAGCCACTAACGCATTATTAGAAGGCGATTTAGCTATTGTGGGTATTTTAGCTTTAGCTACCAGCGACTTAAAATTTTTGACTACGAGAATAACAAAATTTGGCAATATAAAACTGGATAATAATAAATTTATTGAAACTCATCATGAATTTTTAAATATTGACGCAGGTCTAGATGAAAAATTATTAGAGCTTAAACTAAAAAAATTACAAGAAGATGGAGCCCAGGCTATTGCTATCACTCAAGCTTACGGCACCGATAACCCAGAAATCGAGTTAAAAGCCTTAAGTATTGCTACCGATTTAGGTTATCTTACTACTTGCGGTGTTCAAGTCAGTCAATTATATGGTCTTAAAGCACGGACAATGACAAGTGTTATTAATGCCGCGATGTTGCCCAAAATGCTTGATAGTGCAAATTTAACGGAAAAATCAATTCGTAAGGCCAATATTACTGCACCCATAATGATTATGCGGTCCGATGGTGGCGTTATGGATATTGAATCCATGCGTAAAAAACCAATACTTACGGTATTATCCGGACCAGCTTCTGGCGTAGCAGCTGCTACGATGTATTTAAATATTTCAGATGGTATATTTATTGAAGTTGGTGGCACAAGTTCTGATATCAGTGTAATTAAAAACGGGCAGGCAATGTTACGCTATGCTGAAATTGGCAGTCATAAACTTTATACCAAAACATTAGATATTCGAACTGTAGGCATTGGTGGCGGCTCAATGGTTCGAATTAAAAATCATAAAATAATTACCGTTGGTCCCAGAAGCGCTCATATTGCTGGCTGTAAATATGCAGCTTTTTATGATAAACCAGCAACTGATTTTAATGTTCAGTTAGTAAGTCCGAAAATTAATGATCCTAATGATTACTTGATTTTTCAACATCAAAATGGTGACAAGGTAACTTTTACAGTTACTTGTGCTGCAAATAGTCTAGCTATAGTACCACCAGGTGATAATGCATATGTTGAGAAAGCTAAAATTCAGGGGTTTATGGATATCTTGGCTCAATATTTACAAAAAAGCGATCAAGAAATTGCTCAATCTATTCTTGATTTAGCAGCTCAGCAATGCATCCAAATAATTAATCGCCTAATTAAGCTTTATGCCCTAGATATTAATACTTTATGCCTTTATGGTGGTGGTGGTGGTGCTAGTACAATTGTTGAATTTATGGCGCAAAAACTTAACTATACTTATAAATTAGCTAATGACAATGATGTTATTTCAGCAATTGGCGTAGCTCTTGCCTTATTGCGAGATAGTTTTGAAAAATCAGTTATTAATCCAAGCAGTTTTGAAATTATCGAAGCTCGAAATAAAATCGAAAAATCTCTACTGCAAATGGGAGCCGATATTGATACTATTGAAATTAATGTTGAAGTCGATAGTCGTAACAATATCTTAAAAGTGATTGGAACTGGAGCTTCATTATCAGCAAGTAAAAACAATGCCCAAAATATTGAATTATCCGCTTTAGAAAAAGTTCAATTAATTGCTAAATCACTAAAAACCGCATCTGATAATTTATCATTATTATTTAGTTCTCATTGCTTTGAAATTTATTCTTTACTTAGACCTTACCGATTTTTGAACTTTTATGAAAGTCCGCATAGACCAGTTTTAGTTGTAAACACCAAAGGTGTTATCAGGTTTAAATGCAAACATGGACTAGTTGAAAATGTTGAAGCTGGCAAAGTCATTGATAATTTAAATCAGCTCATTGAAAAACATTCTAGTTGGGGTGATGCTGGAAAAATTATCCCGGGTATTTTATTGGTCACGAATAGTAAAATAATTGATTTGACTATGCTAATGAATCAAGAACAATTAATTTCTCTGGCAACACTTGAATTAAAGAAGTTAAATAATACTGATATGATTATCATTATTGTAAAATTAATATAATATCTTTATAAATAAAAAATTATGGCCGCAGATTTACACTTACATTCTAATTATTCAGATGGCAATTGGACAGTTGTTGATATTATAAATTATGCATTAAATAAGCGCATCAGTCATATTGCTATTTGTGACCACGATACAATTAGTGGTTTACATGATGCAATAACTTATGCTAATTCAAAGCTTAAAATAATCCCAGCTGTTGAAATAAGTTCAAGACACAACTTGCCAGTTAATGCTACTCTTGATTTACATATTTTAGGTTATTTTATTGACTGTAATAATGAGAATTTATTGAATGTTTTAGCCAATCAAAGACTAGCTAGATATAATCAAAGCAAATCTATTTTAGATAATATCCAAGCCCGTAATAGTGATATTAAGATAAATATTGATACATTAACTAATTTAAAACAAGGATATTCAATAGGTACGGCTCATTTAACCAAAGCTATATTAAAATTAAGACCAGAACTTAATTTAACAGCCATCTGGAATGAATTCATTTCAAATAATAGTAACTATTTTGTACAAAGACAAATGCTTTCAACGCTTGAAGCTATTCAAATCATTAATGAAGCTAATGGTATAGCTATTTTAGCTCATCCTGGGCATTTAGGTAAAACCTTAAAGGACATTTTGCCAATTTTAATTAAACACGGGTTAGCTGGAATAGAAGTTTTTCATCCTAGTCATAATCAATATTTAAGTAACTATTATCTTAAACTTACTCAAGAATATAATCTATTAGTTACTGGTGGTTCTGATTGCCATGGGCCATACGCAGAATTCCCCCCTAGTTTAGGTAATATCATTTTAAATGATAATTATTTTCAGAAAATACTTAATCAAAAATTTTAAAGATGAAATTCATGATTCAAATTTATTGATCCTAATCGTCATTATTACAAAAAAAATCAATAAAATTTTTTAACTAATATGTCAACTAACACTTTATTAAACAATTTAGTTTTTCATATTTAAGATTTTTTATTAATTAACATATTCTACTCTTATATTATTTAACAGATATAATGTAAAAGTAAGGTTTTAAAGGGCAAAAATTTTTATGAATAATGATGAAATATTAAATCTTAAGGCCGAATCGCAAACCAGTTATCTTTTGGCATTAAAATTAAAACAGTCTCATAAATATAAAGATAGTATTGAACATTTAAATGTATCTATTGAAAAACGTAAACAAGCTTTATCCACTAATAATGATCAAGAAACGATATATGATGAACAATTTACCCAACTATTAATTGACTTAGGCGATGCTTATCTTCATGCTAATAATAACGACAAGGCTCTTGAAAACTTTAATTTGGCCATAATTATTTTGGAAAAATTATTTTATCCAGGCCATACTAAAATTGCCCCAGTTCTTAATTATTTAGTTGACATTCATTTAGCCGATAATGACTATGAAAAAGCTTGCCCACAACTAGTACGACTGCTGGAAATATATGAAAAGACCATGTCTGGTGAACATCGACTGGTCTTAGAAAATGCTTTTAAATTAGCTAAAGTTTACTTTCACTTAAATAAATTAGATGATTGCAAAAAAGTAATGACTAAAGCCATGAAACAATTAGATACTCCTCTTGGACCTATTGAAGAATTTCAATTATTAAGTGCTCAAGTTGCTATTGCTGAAAATAATCTAGCTGAAGCTACCAAGATAATATTACTGGCTATCAATAATTTTGAACAACGTAATATCTATAGTAAATTAGCAATTTGTTATGACTTATATGCTCAAATTCTAATTCAACAAGATAAAAATGCTGATGTCCAAAATATTCAAGAAAAGGCTATGCACTGCCATAATTTAGCTAAAAAAGTCATTACTCCAGATCCTTTTTCGGCGACTTTGCTTAGAGCCTAATTCAAAATAATAATCAGTATATTAACTTAACTTAGCGAAAAAGGTTTAGTCAGAATTAATTAAAGCTTTTTCGTCATTTATAACCATGGTAATTTCTAAAAGCATCCGTTTCATTTTATAAATTTCTGCAGCTAATTGCTGAAGCATTTCTTGTCTGGCTGTTAAGGTCGCAATAGTTAAACCTTTTTTCTGAGCAACGCTAGCTGTAATAGCATCTAACTGTTTAGCTGAATTTTTATCAGTAAAGGATGCAATATTAGAGTCACTAACCCAACGATTAATTAATACATCTTTACGCGATAATTTGGCATCTTTATTGGCTTGCTTAGAATTTAAAAAAGTCCAAACAGAATCAGGATATTCAATAGTTGGATTAGTTTTATAGCCAAATAATTTAGCTAACATATTGGGTTCAACTTCAGAAGTTTTTTTCTTACCATTATACTGATGCATGGCATAAAGCGAGAATGCTGATGGGGCTAAACCAGCTATAATACCAAGTATCCCGGAAGGAACCGATAAATTAGGATATTTATTGGTGGGAATATCAAAAGCTTCGCCAACTGCCCATAATGCACCATTCGAATAAAAACTCATCGCATTGGATCGAGCTACCATTTTATCGCGATCAGCCGTAAAAGTATTTAAAATTTCACCATATACATTACGTTCAGCACCAATTTCAGCTAAGGTAAAATCAATTTCAAAATTTGTTTTGGTTACAATGACTATGGCCTTTTGAATAGTATCAAACAACATTTGCTTTTTAGCAAGGTTTTCTAAAGTTATTTCATTAGAAGGTGAGTTGTTTCTCAACTCTTCAATTTTGCTTAATAATGGTGTTACATGTATAATATCAGCCAATTGTTTAGTATTAGCGGCAATAGTTTTAGATCGTAAATTTATTCCGGTTTTCAGAATTTGACGCGGCAGACTTTGTGAATTTGCTTTACCAGCAATTTCTTCGTCAGTAGAAGACTCTTTTGGCTTTGCCTTGTACTGAAAAGCCAAAACCGGTAATATTGAATTTAAACAGTAAATAATTATAAAATGTGTTAGAATTAATTTAGTGTTATTAGATTTCAATTACGCTACCTTGAAAGAATTTTATTATTTCTTTCAAATGTAATATCATGAAAGCTTTTCATAAGCGATACTTGACAATTGTGATTAAAATAATATTATTTTAATCACAATTGAAGCAATTCTTTTTCACCACTAATTACCATATTAAGTTCTAAAAGCAATCGTTTCATTTTAAATATTTCACTAGCTAATTGATTCAGCATTTCTTGCCGGGCAGTTAAAGTAGCTATTGTCAAACCTTTTTTTTGAATAACACTAGCTGTTAACACATCTAACTGCCGAGAAGATGATTTATCCGTAAATGCTGGCATATTAGAATCACTAACCCAACGATTAATTAAAATTTCTTTACGGGTTAATTTTGTATTGACTTTAACTTGTTTTGAATTTAAAAATGCCCAGACCGAATCTGGATATTCTATAGAAGGATTGGTTTTATAGCCAAATAATTTAGCCAGCATATTAGGATCGGCTTCAGAAGTTTTTTTCTTTCCGTTATATTGATGCATGGCATAAAGTGAAAATACCGATGGAACTAGTCCAGCAATAATCCCTAGCGTACCAGATGGTATTGATAGATTAGGATGTTTATTAGTAGGAATGTCAAAACCTTCAGCAGCTGCCCATAATATACCATTAGTATAAAAACTCATCGCATTGGAGCGTGCCACCATTTTATCGCGATCAGCAGTAAAAGTATTTAAAATTTCACCATAAACATTACGTTCAGCTCCAATTTCCGCTAGCGTAAAATCAATTTCTAAATTAGTTTGATTAATAATTACCAGAGCTTTTTGGATAATATCATTAAGAAGTTGTCGACTAGCAATATTTTCTAAACTAACTTCACCATTAATACGAGTATTTCGAAGATCTTGAATTTTGGCTAAAAGCGGGGTTAATTTAATTAAGTCAGCCAATTGTTGCGAGTTGGCTGAAATAGTTGGTGATTTTAAATTTATACCGGTTTTTAACACCTGACGAGGATAGGCATTAGAATTGGCTTTTGGTTCTGCTTCTTCATCATATACTGTATTGGTAGCTGGATGATTAAATAAATTTAGTGCGAAAACACAATTACCAAAACTTAAATTTAGCATAAGTAGAAATAAGATTAAAGCTCTATATTTAATTTGGATAGCCACAAATAATTCCTTTTCAATATCATAGATTTAACAATAGCCGGATTAAAGTTTTTCACAAGCACAAATGTATAAATGTGATAAATAAAATAAAAGAAACATTAAAAATATCAGTATTAAGTTTAACATTGAATTTTGCTTGTAATAAATTAGCTATCCGATTCAATTCATTATAGAAAACATTAATCAAGGATGTATCAAGATCAATTGTTAGTTTATAAAGTTAATATCAATTTTTAGATAAATCACCATTTTTTTGTTTGCAAAAATCGTATTAAATATATCATAAATACCCTGTTGATATTCAATTTTGGGTTAACATCATCTTTGGCTCAATTCAAAGTTGATTTTTTAGTTAATTGCTATAATGAATACATTGTTCTAAAGTGAATTACGGTAAAATGAATATACATTAAAATAAAATCATTCTACTTAGTTATTAACTTTAATTATATTTTTTTTAAAACCAATAATTTGTCAACGAAATTAAAATGTATAACTATATGTTAGCAAAATTAAAGACACCTCCATATAATTATTTATTAGCGATACTTTGTATTGTCTTAACATCATTTGTGATTAAACTAATCCATGCAGATTCGAGTCTGATTAATATTCCCTTGTTTTATTTGTTGTCGGTTCAGTTAATTGCACTTTTACTAGGTAAGAAACCAGCAATTTTTGCATCTATTCTAGCATTTTTAGCTTTTGATTTTTTCTTTATTGAACCTAAATATATATTTACAGTATCTAATCCATCTGAATTTTTAGCGTTATGTTTATTCTTAACAACATCCATAATCATTGGTCAGTTAACTGCTAAATTACAATTAAAAGCCCAAGAAGCTAATCAACGCGAATTAGAAACAGCCAGTTTGGCTCGGGCCAGTTTCGCCATAGCTAGTGAAATTAACCCTAATCAAGCTTTATTAAAAGTTTTAGCTGAAATTAAAGCAATCACAATTGTTGATGAATCAGTATTAATTTATAAAAATTCTCATCATGAATATGAATTTATTAATTCAGATAATATTGAACTCAAACAGCTTTTAACTAGATATCATGATGCTATTGAAATGGTCTTTGCTAACGCTTTACCTATAAATGATGACAATAATGCAATTTGGCATAAAGGCTTAAATTTAACTGATACCGAGAATATCGCTTTTTTACCAGTAGCTATTGAAGGCTTCATTCATGGAGTCTTATATTTAAAATTTAATAACACCAATAACAATTTACATTTAGCTCATGAACGCAAGTTAATTAACACATTATTATATCATGCAGCCGTAGTCTTACAAAGACAATTATTAATCCAAGAAGAAGCTAATGTTCAAGCCTTAGCGCAAGCTGAAAAACTAAAAACAACTTTATTGCAAATGGTATCTCATGATTTTCGTTCACCTTTGGCTTCAATTAAGACTAGCATAAGTAATTTACTTGATGAAAATATTGATGAAAATACCAGAGCACTTGATGATAAAACCACCAAAATTTTATTAAATACTATTGATTCTCAAACTGACCGTTTAAACAAATTAGTTACAAATATTATTGATTATTCTAAGCTTGAAGCTAATATGTGGAATAGTAATCGTGAACTTATACCCATTGCAGATTTTGTAAGTTCAATTCTTAATTCATTTAGTAGTAATGATAATGAAAGAATAATTATCAATGTAGACAATAAAATTAAAAATTTATATATTGATTGTGTTCAAATGGTTCAAGCAATTAATAATTTATTAGAAAACGCTCTTAAATACTCAAGTCCAGATAAACCAGTTAATTTAAATATTATTTTAAACGATCAGTACTTAGATATTATTGTATCTGATCGTGGATCCGGTTTAAACCAAAGTGAAAACATTTATGACTTATTTTATCGGGGGATAGAATTTCAAGAGTCATCAATTCCAGGCATTGGTATGGGGTTAACCATAGCTAAAGGTTTAATTGAAGCTCATTTAGGAAAACTTAACGCTTTAAATAACCAAGGTGGTGGCGCACAATTTAGAGCAAGATTTCCTATTGATATTAATAAAGAGGATATGGTATATGAAAATATTAATCATTGATGATGAACCACAAATTCGCATAGCTGTTAAAGCTGGTCTAGAGCGTAATAATTATGAAACTATTTTAGCTTCATCAGGTACCGAAGGTTTAAATCTGGCCGCTACCTATTTACCCGATATTATTATTTTGGATATAGCCATGCCCGGTAAAGATGGCTTTGCCGTTACTCGAGAGCTTAGAACCTGGTCAAAAATACCGATAATTATTTTATCAATTGCCGCTTCCCTGTTGAGTTCAAAAATGCTTGTCAACGAAACCATGAACACGCTCTCATCCATCCTGAACGAGCGCAATGAGCGGTTCACGAAATACATGGAA
>JAKAZS010000040.1 GCA_021815785.1 bacterium | reverse complement strand
CTGTGGCATTGGTCATTACAATATCGAAAATTGCATTGGTATTAAAAATAGTAAAACTCGAAACAGTTAAAGAACTTGCATTATCACTAATATAAGCATTACCACCGGTAGTTGAATTATTATTCAAACTAATAGATGGAGCATTTATTAATAATGGTAAGCTAGTACTTTGGCCAAAATTACCACTAATCGTTGTCAGAGTAAGACTGGTAGTAGCGGTAACCAGACTACTACTATTAATTGATTGAATATTGCCAGTTGTAGCAGCCTCTAGATAAATTGTGCCACCGGTAACAGTACCAATATCAATACCACCAAGATTAGGGAAAGGATTAATTATCAAAGTACTATTAACTAAATACAATTCACCTAAATTACTTACACTGCCATTAGTCAAAGTTATAACTGGAGCCGTATCGGTAATAAACGCACTACCAGTAGTTGCTCCATTTAATAAAGTAGTTAGGGACAGATTACTACCGTCAACGTAAAAAAGTAAAGGTATGCTCGAACCAATATTTTCACCTTGGGTGTTTAAACTAATTGTATTGGCCTGTAATAAAGCACTTGCCGTATTTGTAATAATGCCATTGGCTGTTAAACTAATTGTTCCGGTCTGACTATCGGATCCAGCGGTAATTGCTCCAACAACATTAACTGTACCACCAGTAGGACTTGTCATATCAAAACTATAAGTTCCAGAATTTGAAACGGATGAAGCTTGTAAAGTAACATTAGCGGCTAAATCACTAACATAGGAGCTACCGCCAGCTGTTACGGTTAAATGGTCGGTATCAGTTAAAAGATTACTTGGGCCTGAACCAATACTTCCTGAACCGGTAATTAATGATAATGTTCCTGCGGTTATTAGTGAACCTGTAATAGAAGTAATATTACCAGTTCCTGAAGCCGTTAAATTGATAAAACCACTACTGTCATTTGCACTAATTGAAACATTTCCAACAATATTAATTGAACCACTGGCTAAATCAGACATATTAACGGTTATAGTGTTATTAAGTGGCACAGTAATATTGTTAATAGTTAAAGACTTAGCCGAATCAGTAAAATAAGCACTACCATTAGATAGCGTAGCAGATAGATTTGAAGTGTCAATTAAAAAATGGGCATTGCTTGCGCCGACTGCTGTAGTATTAAGCACGATACTACCAGCTGTTACCACAAATTGAGAATTCGTAAAAGTAATCGTACCACTACCACCATTAGAAGCCAGTGAAACAACTGAAGATGATATATCAGTGCCAATAGTCAAATTACCATTGATGACAATACTACCATTAAGGCTATTATTCGTAGCCAAACTGAATGTTCCCGCAGATCCAACAATTATATTAGTATTGCTGACATTAACGGTTCCAGCTGAATCTGTTAAGAATGCATTTGCTGAACTTGTAACAAAAATATTGCTAGTATCAATCTGAACCGTGCTAGCCGAATTAGAGCCAATACTACCATCAGGCGTTGTTAGATTAATTGTTCCTGCAGTTAAGGTTCCATTAGTAGTAGCTAGTATTGATCCAGGTACTGATGCAGTACCTGCTTGAAGCGTAACAGTCCCCGTCTGACTATCGGATCCAGCAGCTACTATACCACTTACAGTAATTGAGCCGCTAGTGTTATCCAGGTAAAATACCCCGGATGGAGTTACCGTTGAACCAAATAAATTTAAATTACTAACATTTGTCGCTAAGTAAGCATTAGCATTAGTTGAATTAGCATAAAGGTTAAGCGTATCAAAAATTAATGGTGAAGATTGAGAGGTACCAATATCTCCTTTAGCTGAATTTAATTCCAGGGTATTAGCCGTAATCGTCCCATTAGTCCCATTAGTAATCGTGCCGGATCCAGATGCCGTTAATATAATCGTGCCCGTCTGAGTATCGCTACCAGCTGATAAAGCAGTATTATTGATAATACTGCCTCCATTAACATTGGACATGAATAAGTAATATGTTGCATTACTAGCTACACTTCCACCAGTTATCGTAGTCTGCGTCGCGGCATCAGATAAATATACACTAGCGTTAGCAGAAACTGCATTTATATTAGTTGCATTTATATATACCGGTAACGTGGGAGCTGTACCAATACTAGCATTGGCCGATGTCAAAGCAATGTTATTAGCGGTAAGTACATCTGAATTACTAGCACTGTTAATTGCTCCAGAGCCATTGGCAATTAAAATAATATTACTTGAACTTCCACCTACCGATAAACTTGAGTTAATATAAATACCATTATTAGTAGCACTTCCGGTATTTAAATAATAAGTTCCATTACTACCAATAGTTGAGGTTTGGATATTGGTACTTGTAGTATCAGTAATATACGAGCTAGCTCCAGTACTGTTAACACTTAGATTAGTAGCAATTACAGCTAAAGTTGAAGAACTAGATGTGCCAATATTACCGGTATCTGCGTAAAGATTTACATTGTTAGCATCCAGACTACCACCACTACTAGTAATAGTACCTACTCCACTTGCGGTAATATCTATAGTATTGTTTCCGGCATTAACGGTATTGCTTACGATTACACTGCCATTAGTTGCAGTCATATCGATAGAAAAAGTATTATTAATTACATTAATAATACTTAGTGTTAAACTTGATGCCGAATCGTTGACATAAAAACTCCCATTGCTAACATTTGCCGTTAAATTTGGGGTATTCGTTAGTAACGGGGTTGTGCTCGTACTAAATGAGCCACTGCCAGTAATAATATTTAAAGTACCAGGATCAAAAATTGTATTTGTGCCAGTATTAAACGCAGAACTTGAACCAGTAGATATTAATACATTATTACCAGCTGTCATATTACCATCTAATTGAATACTACCTCCCGATGTATAAGCCAAAGGACTTGATGGAGCAATACTTCCAGCCGTTATACTTCCCGTATAATCAAAAGTCAAGGTAGAAGCTAAAGGATAGGCGGTATATAATGCAATATTTCCACCACCGCCAGAGCCACCATTATTAACTACCGTACCCAATTCAACGTCAGTACCACTTACAGCAGTTGACAATATTAAAATATTACCATTACTTCCTGTCCCTGTACCGCTAGCATTAACCTCATAAAGCTGGCTACTTCCACTAGTTCCAGACAATAAAACATTGCCGCCATTGCCACTAGCTGAATAGGCTAATAGGGTAATGTTTCCGGCATTGCCAGCTAGCGCTGAAGTATTTATTACCGTACCGTTATTAGCTAAAGTATTATTAGTAACCAAGTTAATAACACCAGGTACGTAGCCATTGGCAGCTCCTAAAGTTACCGTTACCGTTTCACTACTGGTTATTGGTGTACCACCTGTTGGAACAGTCGATGAATTTACCGTTCCAGCCGTAGCCGTAACATTACTACCTAGTCCAGCAATCATCACCAAATTTCCACTACCGCTAACTCCTTGCGTATTAATTGAAGCATTTGAACTTGTTGCTACATTAATATTGCCATAAGCCAGAATCGCTAAATTGTTTCCACTAGTTGTAACAGCGCCATTTAAAGAAATATCTCCAGCCGTATTAACGTAGGTTGGATCACCAAATATATTACTATTGCCCAGTAACATATCTTTAGTGGCTGCTGCTAAGTGCTCACTGCCAGCAACCGTACTAATTACGCCGCTTACATTGCCTATTATGCCTTGAACATAGCCAGTATTTCCAGCTTCAATATTTAATTCTTTGCTTAAGTAATTACCATTAACCAGATTAATACCATTACTATTTAAACCGCTGTTTTCGCTTAAATTAATACTGCCATTTAACGCTTCAAAATTACCATTTTGGGCGCTAGCCGTAAGGTCCAAAGTATTGACATTAGCTATATTTAAATTACCATTAATTGATTCAATAGCTCCAGCATTATAAATAACTGGAGTATTTATGGCTAAAGTATTATTAGAAACTATCGTGCCTTCATTTATTAAAGCTTGACTGGTATTAATAGTTAAATTGTTATTACCTTGAATTTCGCCAGTTGTAGCATTGTAAATATTATTAGCAGTTAAACTAGCATTGCCAGTAAATTGAATATCGCCATAATTAGCTAAATTGCCAGTTAAGGTTAGCAAATGAGAATTATCAACTAAAGTTACGGCATTTGGTAAAACAAAATTGTTAATATTATTACCCAGTAACGAAGCATTTAAATTACCGCCAGTAGCTTCGCCATTAATATTTAAAATTAAACTTTGGTGACCAGAACTTAACACTTGTGCTAAAGCAATAGCTTCAGATGCTGTTACAGTTTGATTGCTATTTATTTCTAGATTATGTCCACCTACATTAATTGCAGTTTCATTATTTAAGTGGCCAACATTTAGGTTATGTAATACCGAATTTAAATCAAGGTGAGGACTTACCACGCTATTTAAAATATTATTTATATCGGTACCAGGGTTATATGTTTGAGCATTAAATCCAGATACAGCCTCATGAACATTATTATGGGTACTAACCATATTAACGCTATCGGCATAGGCATTAAAGTTTACTTGACTGGTAATTAATACTATTAATAGTAAACTGGTAAATATTTTTTTCATTGGTTTAAATTCCTTAAAATGGATAATAAGCAAAAAATTAATTGGGAATAATAACTTAAATTGGAAGCCGAAATTTTAGACAAAAAGTAATTATTAATTAACTTAATAATGATTAGAGTCAGGCAAGCATAAAACACCCTATTTATACAATTGCCAATCTAAAATATATACTGCTTTTTAACTAGATCCAGTTCTTGGAATCAACCAAATTTAACTTTTAATGAAAGAATAATAATCTGACTTATTCGATTATGAAATCTTCCTAATAAATTCAAGATTTTTTTCTAAATATTTACCGTCTATTGAAGTTGTAAATATTTAGAAATGTAAACTAAAATTATTTAAACAATGGAACATTGAGTCAGTTCGATTTTAAGAGGTCAAGACTTTATAAAACCAATTATTATCAGAAAGTAACTTTATCCTTAGTATTCTATGTCTAAGAAAAAAATAAAAACATTTATTTAATACCATCAATTATTAAATGCCGTAACACCAATTGGTCGAATTTGCTGATAAGCACCATTAAGCGCATTAGTTGAATTAATTATTGTAGCTGTTTTTAAGATTTGACTGGCTAAATTGTGAGCAGTTTTATCACTACTGGTAAACAATGCTTTAACGGACGGTAAGCTTAAGACCAGGCTTAAAATTGAGTAGTCTGATCGATATAAAGTCAAGTCTTTAACCGTCATACTACTTAATTTGCGATAACCAACCTTAGTTAACGGGTTAATATTGGCAAAATCATAAGCCGATTTACTAACACTTAAATGTGTCCCAGGATTAAGCACTATAACTTCATTGTAGGCACTGATTAATACTGATTTGCCATGATTATCATGCAAGTTATAAAAACTAGCTATATTATTGTTAACAATGGTCAAGACAATTGCACCTCGTTTTAACCTAAGGATAATTCCGGAATTAATGATAAAATGCATATCATTATTAGCTATAATAAGACTACTGCCATTATTAAGCCTAGAATTAACGTTTAAAGCATTTGTATAATTCATTAAAACTGAACTGTTGTAGGCTATGGGTTCAACTGAATTTAAATTGCTGGTTAATTGTTGATTATCATTATGCTTGTCTTCTCCTTTGGGATTGACAACATATTGACCAGCCTCTTGATTGTCAGGTGATTTACCAATATTTACCGCATTATTTAATAAGAGATTAGCTCCAAAACTAACATTAGTATTAATCATACCATCACTAGTTATAATGACATTATTAATATTGAGAACAGTATTACTAGCCAAACTAACATTATTAATATTGAGAACAGTATTAATATACTTATTGAGCTCTTCAACAGATACACTACTAAATGAATTTGGCGGTGGATCAGCCGTTAGCTGTACCTTACCACCTAAGGAAATGGCACTAGCGGCTAAACTACCAGTATTGAAAACAATATTACGGCCATTGGCAAATAATACATTGCCACTAGCATTAGCAATAATACCATTATTGCCAAAATATACATTACTACCACCAGAAGTTTGCACAGCAATATTGCTTGGATTTGGATTTACGGTATTAATTTGGCTTAAACTTCCAATATTCATAGTCACAAAACCAAGATTAGCATTTGTTGAACTGCCTAAAATAAAGTCACCATTAGCTATATTGATTTGACCAGCAGTTGAATTGTTATTTTGAATTATCACCGAACCATTATTGGTAGTTAAATTTATTGGACTACTTACCCCTAAATTAATTATTCCGTTAGCATTTAAAGTTATACTGCCGCCCAAGTTACTGCCCAAGCCAGCACCAGTACCGATGCTGCCATAAACATTTAAATTACCATTAGTATTAAACGTAAAATAGGTGCCGGATTGCCCGCCAACGATACCTGAATTAGGCGACGAATCATTAATAGCTACATATCCATTAGAACCACTGGTTGAAGCCGCTACATTAGCGCTATCAATGGTTATAGAACCACCGGCTCCAATAGCTCCACCGCCAGTAACAAGAGCAATATCAGGAGCTACCATGCTGGCATTAGTAGGATTTTGGGCAATATAACCACTTTGCGAAGCCGTTAAAAAGATAAAGTCATTTGACTGCATAGCTGCTTCGTTATATATTCCATAACCACCTAAAGTCTGAATGGCAATAATTTGACTTTCAATTAATCCAGGGCTTACCACACCGTTTTGATTAATTTGGGCGTAAATACTTAATGGCCCAGCGGTGGTAAATTTAAAGACAATACCAGCTTGACTCTGTTGCATGATAACATTGCCGGTGTAGGTATCATTAATATAAACATTAGCATTAGAGTTAAGGCTTTCAAAGCCAACATTATGGGCATTCACCTGGACAATATTACTAGAGCTACCAATACCATTACTTCCAGAAAATGAATACAATCCAAGTACCGGAGCAGTTATAACTCCCGAGGAGGTCAAATCTCCAGTTTGATAGACATAGACATTGCCATTAGACCCAGATGCACCAATATTTAAACTGTTACTAGTATTACTAATACCAACTGATAAATTAGCACTAAAGATAATATTATTAGCTTGGGTTATTAAAGGCTGGTTACCACCAATACCAAAACCAATTTCTCCATTATTAGCTACCAAGGACAAGGATCCGCCAATAATACTAGCTCCACTTTGAGCCGTAGTTATATAGCCACTGCCAGATGCATTAATGGTGTCACTAGCATTAAGAGAACCAATATTAGCATTGACAGTTATATTACCACCGCCACCAGTCGTAAAATCAATTAAGGGTGCCAATACATTGGCATTAGTTATTATCGAACCAGTATTTGTGGTTAAAATTAGACTAGCCAAAGTAAAACTACTATTAATGGTTATACTATTATTAATCAAGCTATTAGTCATAGTAAAACTTAATGTACCTAAATTACCTATAATAATATTAGCCCCACCAATGTTAACATTACCATTAAAATTATCATTAATATATGCACTGGCTAACGCATTAACGCTACCAGTATTAATATTTAAAATACTCGTACTTAAATATATCGGATTAGAGCTTGAACCAACACTGACTCCACTCGTATTTAAATAAATTGAATTTGCAGTAATAGTATTGTTAGAAGAAGTCTCACTAATATCACCGCTGCCACTAGCTGTTAAAGTTATGGAATTTCCTGAAATATTATTATCGATATTAATACTGCCATTAGTTGAATTCGTCATAACATAACTTAAATTATTACCGACAGATATATTGTTTAAATTAACCACACCGTTAATGCTATTAACTATATAAGCGTTAGCTGTTGAAGGTGTCAGACCCGTACTTAAACTAAGATTAGTGGTATTAATATAAATAGGGTTGGCATTAGTACCAATACTTACACCATTAGTCATAAGCGTTAAATTGTTAGCCGCAATGCTGTCAGTGCTATTACTTTGAGAAATCGTACCAGCTTGCGATATATTTAAACTTATGATATTACCACTTAGCGAACCATTTATTACAATACTGCCATTAATTAAATTATAGGTATTCAAGTTAAAACTACTACTAACACCAAGATTAATATTGCTATTACTTAAATTTACAACCCCATTGTAAACATCACCAATATAGATACTAGCATTATTTAAATTAGTACTCGAATTAATCACAAGGTTACCGGTATTTACAAAAAGCAAATTAGAAACACTGCCAATATTGCCCGAAACTGATGAAAGCAGAATATTATTAGCCTGTAAAATATTACTTGAATACAAATCAGTAATGATGCCATTACCAGTTACCGCAAGATTAATTGTTCCAACCTGCATCGAGCCATTAAGATAAATACTACCACTATTAGACATATCCAAGCTAAAGCTAGCATTACTGCCAAGATTAGTATACACGCCACCAATGCTCACCATGACATTATCCGTATCATTAAGATAAACATTGGCATTACTATTACTGGTATTAACAAATACCGTGCCGGTATTAATATAGAAATTAAGACCATTTACACCAATATTACCGCCATTAGATATCAAACTAACCTTTGTTCCAGTAAGAATATCACTACTAGAAGCATCAGTAATAGTTCCAGAGCCACTAGCAGTTAAAGTAAAATTACCACCATTAAGCAAGCCGTTTATAAAAATACTACCATTTAAAGCATTGTTCATTGTTAAAGTAAAAGCGTTATTATTCAGAACAACATTGGCATCGCTTAATGAAATACTACCATTATAATTATCAGTAATATTGGTACTGCCAGTAGCCGTAACATTTAAAGAGTCAGCACTGGTTTGGGCTATAATAGTATTTATAGCCGTTATGGTTAAACTAGGTGTATCAATCATCCCACTAAAGTTTATATTCCCTTGACTGGCGGTTAGGGTAAGGTCATTAACCGACTGGAGGGTAAAACCGGTACTAGCTAAAATATTGCCGTTAGCGATAGTTTCAACGATAGCTTGCGTAGTTGCCGTATTCAGCAAAAGCGTGCCACTTCCACTAAAATTAATACTGTTAGTATAAACGGGTTGAATCTGAATACTCCCATTACTTAAAGTGTTTATTGTTGCCGTATTACCAGATCCCGGACCATTAATAGTAAAATTACTATCGTAAGGATAGTCGGTTAACCAGACTGTAGAATTAGTCGACGCTGAATTGTTATTAATAATAGAATTAGCCGAGAAAGTTATGACATTAGCACTAATTTCTAGAGTTGGCGTAGCAGTAGTAGTAATTCCATTAGTAATTGTTTGCGTCGTATTAGCATTGAACGAAATAGTGCTAGGTGCTTGAATTAGTACCGTACCGTTAACCCCAGGGGAAAAAGTTTGACTGCCATTAAAAATAATTGAGTCAGTTAGACCAGTTAAAACCTGAATATTGCCTGAGGCTGCGCCCGAAAAACTAATCGTACCCGTCCCGCCAATGACAACATTACCAATAATATCATTATCACCAAGAGACAAATCATCGTCATCATCAATTTTCATATCGATATTAGCAATTGTAGAAGTTAAAGTTCCATTATTAATTAAATTCTTAGTTTCAAAAATAACGACGCTAGCTGCACCAACAGCTTGAACGGTTGCACCAGATCCGATAGTTATATTTGGCGCATCCAGCTCTACATAATAGCCACCGGTTAAAGTTAAAGTTACACCTGGTGCAATATTATCCGTACCGTAAGTAGTATTATATTCATTATTGTTTCCAGACTTGCTAGCCGAAGAAATTTCGGCAATACCACCACTAGGATTACTAGCCGAACCATTATAATAAGTACCCCCATTTAAAGTAAAGTTGGAATCAATATTTATCGCATAAGAATTTGTTGCCGTACTATTATAGTCAAATACGTTAATTACCCCACCAATACTACTGGTATTAGTAATCGGGTTAGGCGTGCCATTAAGGGTTAGCCCAGAATTAGCAAAACCGTTATCATCAATCTGGATAAAGCCACCCGGCGCACTTGAAGTTATCGTGCCATTATCAGTTAAGGTAGTAGTAGATAATTCAAGTAAAGAGAGGTTATTAGTTGCAAGTACAGAACCACTTCCCAAGGTAATGGTATTAGCTGAAATCAACCCTGATGGCCCCATCAATCCCGATCCAGTATAAGTGCTATTTAAATTTAAAGTTGAATTAGCCGCCAAAGTAATATTGCCATTAGTTGAAATAATTTCAATATTGGCATTAGTAGCATTAAGATTTAACGAGTTTGAAACAATCAAATTATTAGTGGAAGTAATCGTTAAATAATTTACAACCTGATTAGTACTCGATAAACTGCTATTCAATATTATGGTTTGAGGGGATCCTGATAGCGTAAAACTTTGAGTTGTACTATTATTACCAATAGTAATATTCGCTCCATTAGCTGAAGCCGTAATTGAACCATTGTCCACAAAATTCTGACAAATGACATTAATAAACGATCCTGGATTTATTAATGGATTGGTGCCGACATTAATCCCACTAGCCAACAAATTTGAATTTAAACCCAGGGTTATTGAGCCTAGTGCTTGCAAATTTAGATAACCAGCAGAAATAATTAAATTGTTAGCAATAGTTATATTGCCACCACTAACTATATTTAAACTGTTTAAAGGCGTAAGCATACTACCATAGATATCAATATTACTAGCTGTAACTGTGGGCAAAGCAGCTAAAATCGTACCACTATCGAGTGTTCCGGTTGAATCAATTATTAAAGTGGTGTTTTGGATAGGCGTCGTATATAAACTTACGTTACCGGCTGCACCCGAACTATCTTCACTAATTACTTGGCCTAGCGAAATACCAATTTGACCCGAAACATTATTACTGGCCAAGATAAATAAACTGCCATTACCTCCGCCCCCATTGCCCGATAAATTCAATCCATTATTAGCGGGCAATAATACTTGCCCGCCATAATTTGTTGATGAAGCCAGAGCAACCAAAGTCACGTTACCGCCATTGCCATTAGAGCCTAAAGCAGCTTGCGTATTAAAAATCAAACTTCCACTGGCTAACGTATTATTCGTAGTTAAATCAATATTGCCACCACTAAATACTGAAGTTGAAGTTATATTAATTGTTACAGATTCACTACCAGTTAAAGGACTACCAGGAGGAAGTGTAGCTGAATTTGGCGATCCTGCTGTTACACTAATATTACCACTGCCTAACCCCGCCATCATTAAAACATTGCCCGCACTTGACGTTCCGGTTGTATTAATCGCTACTGTAGCCGAATTAGTTATATCAATATTGCCACTTGAAATTACCGCCAAATTTGCTCCATTAGTATTAATACTGCCATTTAGCACAATATCACCAGCCGTATTAACAAAAGTCGGATCAGCCTTTTCATTGTTATTGCCAATAATCAGCTCAGTAGCTGTAGTAGCTAGCTTAAGACTATTAGCATTAGTATTAATAACACCGGATACATTACCCAGAATCCCATTAACATTAGCATTTGGTGCATTAATATTAAAGTCACGACTTAAGTAATTACCATTACTTAAATTTATAACTGGATTAACCTTATTGACACTGTCAACACTAATATTTATACTACCAAGCCTAGCTTCAAATATAGCTTCTGACAAATTGTCAATATTTAAATTATTATTGCTAATAATATTAATATTGCCCAAACCTACTTCAATAAGGCCCGCGTTAGTTATATTAGCATTGTGCAAAGTCAAAGAATCAATTACGTCAACTTTGCCTTGATTAATAAAACTATGTTGAGCAGTTAAATTTAAATTACCAAGACCAGTAACAGTGCCTGCATTAAGTATATTATTGGCTGAAACATTGGTAGATGCCGAAAATTCAAGGTTGCCATAATTGACCAAATTATTAGCAATATATACATTAGCAGCATTATCAATTAACGTAACGCCTTGAGGAAGATACAGATTATTAAGCCCATGTCCTAGTACTTCCGCATTTATACTACCACCGATGGCTTGCCCTAAGGCATTTAAAACAAGCTCTTGATGCCCCAAGCTTAATACCTGACTAATAGCTATGCTTTCAGCCGGGGTTACGGTTTGGTTATGGTTAAACTCAATATTCTGTCCATTTAAGTTTAAATTCACTTCATGGTTTAAATTACTTAAATTGACGTTATGTAAAAGTGAATTTAAATTATTCGCAGACTCTAAAACACCTTGCAGTATTGTATTAATTTCATGACTTATATTGACATTTAAAGAAACTGGCTCGGCAATATTTTCATGTGGCAAATGACTAATTAAGTTTACATTTTGCGCCAGGCTATATCGGGGAAGAACTAAAGACAGAAAAATTATAAATATTTTTAAAAATAATTTCATTTAAGTAGAGCTCAAACATGACTGTATAGTTAAGGTTAATAATTTTTTAAATTACTAAAAAATTTGTTAGTCTTAATTGTACTTTACTTATTGCCCAACCATGATTAAACATTTAGGAAATTGTAAGCTTTAAAGCTTACTTTTTTATGATAATATCTCTATATTCCTAAATATAGGTATTATAAGGGGATAAATAAAATTTAAAGGCTCTGCTGCCAGTAAAATTTTCTAATTAACACAGCCTTAGAAAGCCCTCTTATCTATATAACCGAATAATTATTAAAATTGATCAAATGTTTATTCAAGATATAATTTATGACCAAGTTTTTTAGCTTCTTGGATTACTTCCTTTAACGGTATTTTTTTTAATTTAGCATATTTAGCACAGTCATCATATTCAGGTTCAAGTTTAACAATTTTACCGTTGCTTTCATAAGCCACTTTTAAATTTATCTTATAATCAGGTTCTAAATATACTTCTTTAAATTCACGTTTAAGAATCTGACGGTAACTTTGATGGTTTCTAATACCAAGCGTAGTTGTTTCCTGAAAAATTATACTTTCCATAATGGTTTTTACTTCTTCCTTACAGATAACAGTTAAGATAAAACTACAGCGATTTTTTTTACTGATACATGGTGTTAAAAAGACTTCTAACGCCCCATTCACTAATAACTGTTCCTGTACATAAGCTAATATGTATGGAGCCAAATCATCAATATTACACTCCAAAATATAAACCAAATCAAAATTAGGCTCGGCCGTTTGACCAAGGACAATGCGGCAAATATTTGGGTAATTTTGCGTATCCCTAAATCCGGCTCCATAGCTTTGCGCTACAATCGTAGTAATTTCCAAATAAGGCGTCCATTTTTGGGTTATGGTAGCTAAAATAGCACAAGCTGTTGGCGTTAAAGCCTCGCTGAAAGCACAAAACGAAGATAAAGGGATTTTAAAATCCTGAATTAATTGCGCTGTAGCTGGAGCTGGAATCGGATAAATACCATGAGCAGTTTCAATGGTTCCAGATCCAACCGCCAAAGGGCTAGTTTTACATTCACTAATATTTAATAAATCATAAGCAATACTAAAACCTAAAATATCAATAATTGAATCAATTGCACCAATTTCATGAAAATGGACTTCATTAATATCAATTCCATGAATTTTAGCTTCGGCTAAAGCCAGATTAGTAAATATATTAAGAGCAAGCGTTGTAACATTAGCCTTATAATTAGCCTGTTTAATCAGTTCGACAATGCAAGCTAAATTTCGTTCAGTAACATCAGATTTTTTTTCGGTAATAATCAGTCGATTGGCATTAATACCACAACGCAGTTCTTTAGTAACAGTAATCGTAACATTATCCTTAATTAAGGCAATTTTATTAATTTCCTTAAGCCATTCATTAAAATCCAGCCCTAAGTCAAGCAAAGCGGCTAAGAGCATATCGCCACTAGCCCCAAATTGACAGTCAAAATAAGCAATAGATTTATATAATGATTTTTGATTTAAAGCCATGATTGGGGAATTATTTCCTGGTTATTAAGTATTGAATACAAATTCATTAAATTCTGAAACTGACACATTGTAATGGAATTATCTTGACTAGTACTCTGGTTAAATTTTACCTGGACAAGACACCAGTTTAAATTAATAATAACCACTAGCTTCAAGAAAATTATTATTTGTATTTTAAACAAATTAATTATATCTTGATTTTTCTTTATTGCCAAAATATTATAAAGAGCTGATGGGTATTTTAAAGTAATAAAATAACTTACATAACTTGTCAAAAATAAATTAATTATCTTATGGTTAAAATCCTGATCTTTATTTTCTGGATCAAAATACCAATTTGTCGACAGCATCAATAAGGCATAAGCAATATCATATACAGGCCAAGAGCAGTGACTATATTCAAAATCAATTATTCTTTTAATTTTATAATCGGACCTATTCATTAAAATATTACCTTGATGAAAATCACCGTGAATAAACATAGGGTTAATAACAAAGTCTTTAGCCTGAGTAATAATGTCATGACTATCATCAATAATTTGGTTTAATTGTGAATTGGCCTTATTTAAAGCCCTGGAATCAGAATTTAAATCTTGCCAATTTTGCTGTAAATCCTTACTTAAATTAAACCAGTTGTGGTAATTGTGCTGGTGATTAAAAACCAAGTCATTATCGAAAAAGTATTCCTGGGCTTGCCTGGTAATATCCGCTAAATTTAAACCGGCAGAACCATCGTGAAATTGGGCAAGTAAATTTCCCATAAGCATAATACAACTATTATCGGGTGTCGTAAAACTTTGACAATTATCTAAGTATGGTCTTAGATAAAAATATTGATTATTATAATTAAAATAATATGCCTTAGTCCTAGTCCGGGAGCTTGGTATTATATAAGTAAAATCAAATCGGCACAATTCTTCTAGACAGAACTCTGCAAAAACAAATTGACTTAGATTTAAATTATGTTTAAAGCCTTTTAATAAAAATTTTGCCTTTGCGGTTGTTACTATTAAATTTAAATGATTATGCAACGGATTAGCTAATAAATTAATGCCATCGATTTGACCAATCGAATAATATTGGTCAATTAACATTTTAAGATTAGTATCAATGGTAACAGTCAATATCGTTAAAGTAAATAATAATAAGCAAAAACATAACAGGTTTTAAAGATTTAGTAAACTATATCAAACTATATTTTAAGGGTATGTTAAAATATCCTAAATAATCATTCGTTTGGTTTTGCATAGGAAAAATTATGGCCATTAAAATTGGTAATTTAGAAGTAAATTCGGTAGTTTATGTTCCACCAATGGCTGGCGTAACTGATTTAGTATTTCGCAGCCTGATTCGTAGGCTCGATCCTAATTGTTTACTGGCTACCGAAATGGTTTCTAGCCGAGGATTAATGAATAATCCCGACTGTCGCATTATGAAAATAGCTGATAGCGACCATCCGATTGGCATTCAATTGTTTGGTCATGAAAGTGACGTGATGGCCGCAGCAGCTAAAATGGCTCAGGCTGCTGGAGCCGACTTTATCGACATTAATATGGGCTGTCCGGTACCTAAAATCACTAAAGGCAAAGATGGTTGTGCGCTGATGAAGGAACCGGAATTAGCCCGTGAAATTGTCATGGCGGTAAAAGATAGTATTTCAATACCGGTCACGGTAAAATTTAGGCTCGGCTGGGACGAAAACAATAAAAATGCTATTGAATTTGGCACTATGCTTCAGGAGGCTGGGGCTAACGCAGTTACGGTTCATGGGCGCACCCGAGCTCAGCTATATTCGGGCAAAGCTGATTGGGGTTTTATTGCTAATGTCAAAAAAAATCTATCCATTCCAGTATTTGGCAATGGCGATGTATTCAGCCTCGAAAACGCACTGGAATTAATCGAGAAAACCAACTGTGATGGTGTCGCTATAGCCCGAGGTACTATGGGTAATCCGTGGCTGGCCTATCGGATAAATCAATATTTAAATCATAAGCAAACAATTGCCGAACCAAGTGTTGTCGAACGTTTAGCTACAGCCTACGATCATGCACAACTGCTCGTCAATTATAAAGGTGATCGAGTTGGGATCAATGAATCTAGGCGTCATGTCATAAATTATACCAAAGGGTTAATGCATGGCTCAAGTTATCGTGGACTTTTAACGCAAATAAATAATTTAAACGATTTAAAAGAAATTCTAACTAATTTAAGTTATGCAATTGGCGGTTTAATTATGCAAGAAGAATTTTTAACAGCTATCAATCAACAGTTTTGCTTACAATAGTTATTTTTTTTACAACATATAAATCATACTTATAGATAAGTCCACTGGTAAGTCCACATTATTTAGAGCGTTTTACAGACGCAAGCCTACCATTTAAAATTTATTTGTTGATTTATTACCAGACTTATCTTGTATATATTATTGTTTAGCTGATGTTTGGCGTCCAGTCGGGATTATTGCCCATGGATTGGAATTCTGGTTACCAGAATAGTAGCCAACATAACTAAATGGAAAAGTATGAGTTGCATTAAAAGTCATAACTTTGCTACTAGCTAAAACCAAAGGTAATACAATAGGTCTTACCTGAACAGACGTAGTTATAGATACTAACCCAGTACTTACCTGATTACCTGAATAATGTAATAATTCACCACCCGAAATCTGCCAGTTTTGAATATCACTAGTAGTTAAATTAGTCCAGGAATTAGTAATAGCAAAATTAGCTATTGCACCAGAATAACTCTTATTAGCTTGATCAACATAAACCTTGGCTCGAGAGTATGCTTGAGGTGCAATTGAAGATAACATACCACTACCAGAACTGCTTGGCGCACCAGAACTGCTTGGCGCACCAGAACTGCTTGGCGCACCATTAGAAGCTTGTCTTGTAGCATTTCTAGCCACATCATCGTTTATTTGAACAACTACGGCAATAAGTACTAAATCTAAAAACAACAATACTGTCGGAATTAATACAATCAATGTAACACATAATTCCAATAAGGTTTGAGCCGATTTTCTTAATCTGTAATCATAAATGATCATACATTAGTGTTTTGGATTTTTAAATACTGGCAATGTTGAACTGAAACTTTGGCTTAAACAAAATCGTAAATCAACCGCCGTACCATTTGTCAAATAACTAGGACGTACATTGTATCCTGGTGGTATCTGATATACAGGTTGCCCGTAAGATCCTGGAGATATTGCCTGGTTAGGCGTTCCAGCATGCTGACCACCTTTACTACGCCCAGAATATCTTGTATTGTCACGCAAAAATGCATCATAATTATTCCAATTAGAAGTACTGATATTAGTACCATTTAAAGCTACCCATCTATCTGTAGTAGAAGTTGACGAAGTTGACGTAGTTGACGTAGTTGACGAAGTTGACGTAGTTGACGTAGTTGATGAAGTTGATGAAGTTGACGAAGTTGATGGAACAGTACTGGTCACTGGTGTTGTCGTTGGTGCACTTACATTAGTAGACGGTCCATTTATATGTGGTTGGGTTGGATTCAATGAAGCTGATTGACTTATCACGCTAGGTGCCCAAACAAAATGTTGATTTTGATTTACCAGTGAATCAGGTGCTAAATAAGGATTAGCTGTTTCTAGTGTAACATTAACCCTACCGTCACTACCAAAAGCATATACATTTGCTTCGTTGTAATATTTGCTGTATATTGGAGTACGCATCTCATAATACCTTGTAGTATAGGTAGTTGTATTAGTACTTGAATTATACACAGGTACAGACTCGGCTGTATATGTGTAGCTGTATCCTGCTAGATTATATTGCGGTGATGAATGAGAAATACTTTGGAAAGGTTGATTTAATATACTAGGAACATCACCTTGATAAACTAAATTACCGCTGGAGGAACTGTTATTGGATGATCCGGCTTTAGCTGCATTTACAACTGGTTTCAATCCAGCTTGTTTAAGCCAGTCGTAAAGACCTGTTATAAAATGCCGGTTTAAACTTAATCCACTAGATGATGCAACAGGCATTAATAATGGCGTTTTAGCTCCTGAACCACCGCCAACAAAACCCCCACCTGGTACTGGTTGAAAGTCACCAGCCACCGGTTTATTGGGGCCTGATTTACCACCAGCTCCGCCTGGAATACTAGTGGAAATAGGTAAATTTAATAATGGGTTAGTAATTATATCACAAGGCGTAATTAAAGAAGGTATACTTCCATCAGGAAATCTTATAACCATAGAACCTGGATTTGGCCTTGGGTCTAATTGATTTGCTGGCTCAGCACAAGCTATAGCCTTTAAAGAAACAATATTGTTACTGCCATCAGAATTTTTAGATGTTATAGACTGATTTGCTTGTGCTTTAATTATGGTTGGTATTAATGTTTGTATTGAAGAAACAGGACTTAACGAAAATGAGGTATTGTCCACCAATTGAATGTTACTGCCAATGGCTGAAAATACAAAATCCACGTTGTCTTGTTTATAGTCATTATTAGATAAGAAACAATAATTTGGGCTGCCTGAATTTACGTAGTTATTCCATTGGTTAGGCATTGGAATATTCGTATAAGAAGATTGATTTAAATAACCCAAACTTAAGCTAACGATGCCTGACTGTTGTGAACCATTTTTGTTAATGCTGGCAAGGTTTGTATTATAGGCATTTTGGGCATCTTGGCAAGGGTTTACTAAATTCCCATACCAATCAGCTTTTGGGGTTCCTGATACGGCTTCGTTTAATACTTGCTTTAAGCCTTGAGCTGCGGCTATAGCATTTTGGTAATCTTCTTTAATTAAAAACATAAGTTGATCATAAGTTCCAGGCGATAACGAACCTTGTGACTTCATAGCATCTGCTATTTGAGCATCCAGGTAAATAGTGCCAAAAATTACATTTATACTTTCAACCGAAACCGGATAATTGTCACCAGCTAAATTAGCATTAGTGCCTGGAGGTGCAATGGGTGGATTGTCAGATAAAGCAACTAAACCAAAATTGGGATCATCGTAAACAATACGCGAAATATCAGCTGCTGCAGCTATTCCAGCTGCTTCAATAGCGGTATTTTGCATTTTAGAAGTCCCACAAAGTCGGACATAATTTAATCCAAATGTCATAAAGACAATTAACAAAATAGCTGAGACACCAGCTCCTAAAGCTATCATGTTGCCATGCGGTTTTCGAAACGGTTTAATTCTTTGGCAGTCCTTGCTAAGTTTCTGACCTTTGTTAAGATACGAGCTGGTTTTTTTTTGATACATGAAACAATCCCCATCTATGACACAACTTCAGACAAAGTCCCCAGGTAAAAATGTTTAATTATGCACCATATTTATTAACAAAATTTAATGTTATAATCTAAATGTATCACTTTCAGCCAGCATTGTCAATAGATAGCCTGCGATACCAGCTATTCCGTAACCTATTAGAGAAAGACACAGCCATGTCTACTGAAAAACTATTTACAGTTGAAGCAAGTCCTTTTTAAGTTACTTTTTATACAAATGATTTAGCGCTGCCGAAAATTTTGTAATAATTAAATTTCAATTTTAACTTAATTTTTAAGGTAAAAAGCGTAATTATACCCTTGGACATAATTTTAGGCTAAAGCATAATAACTTCATCTTTACATTAACGGAAGAAAAATTTATGCAAGGCTCAGAAATTTCCAGCACTCCTCTAGACAAAAGTCTTTTATTCAAAAAGTCTATTTATAATGATGCAACAAATAAGCCTACAAAAATTCTTAACGATAAAACAAATGTATACGAAGTAACATTTAAAGAGATTCCCAATGCGACTCGTGTCTTAGCCAAAGAAGCCTATGAAAACCCTCTTGGTACTGCTATTCATGTGGCTGAAACGGTGGGAAGTTCAGCTGTTATGGGGGCAGCGCTGGGGTATTTTCTTCCAGTTGGTGGAAGTGCTAGTCTTTTAATTGGTGCGGCGATGACCGTGCCAATTGTCATAACAGCTACGAAAGATTTCATTCAAGCTGGTACATTGGCTAGTAAAAAAAATGCCAACGCCAATCAAATTGGCTATAATCTAGCCAAAGAAGTAGTATCAGGAGGCGTCAATTTAGGCTTATCCTTTGCCGGTGGAGCTCTTGGCGCTGAAGGTGGGTACCAATTAGCCAAATCCAATGGTGTTCTAGGCGATGTGGCTCAAACTAGCCAAAAGTTTATCCTGAACTCGGAAAATAAGGCTTTGCTTTTTGCTAAAACCGACTTAGGAATGTTTAAAGGATCAAGTATAACTGACTTAGGGGCTAAAGACCTAACTGACGTTGCTTCAACTGGTCTAGCTTCAGATTTAACTGGTATAGAATCAAGAAGTATCTTAAGCAATTTAACCGATGGACTAAAAGATAAGGCTGGTACTATAGGTTCTAAAACTGGAATGTTAAATAATTTTCGAACCAGATTAGCACAGTTAGATGGTAAACCTAAAAATACTAACGACTTAACTATGTATTTTGGTGACTCACACTTACATTCAAAATATTCTGATGGCATGGGTCTACCTAGTGAAATTTATGCAGCCGAACAAGCAGCCGGTCGTGATTTTGCTTTTGTAACTGATCACAATCACATTCTTGCTCGTGGCGGTGTTAAGGCTGGTTCAGTAAGAGCCGTAGATGAGGCCGGCACTCCTATTGAAGCGCAGGATCCAAGTGAATACAGTGCTACTTTTGACCAAGCAGCTAATGCAACCGTTAAAGGCAAATTTGTCGGTGGCGTAGGCTCAGAAGCTGGAACCATCGGGCGACCAGACCCTGAACTTGGTCATGTAGGTGGTGGTAATCATATGAATATATATGACAGTCCTGATTTCCTTAAAACATTAAAACTACCTAGAGGCAAACAGTCAAGTTTCATTAATTCAATGTTCACGGCTTTTAAAACTAAATTTGGTTTTATGAATCCAAACGACACGCAAGCACCAGAAGTCATTACCTTTAATGATAATGACTATAAAGGACTTGTCGCTAATATGAAAGAATTGAAAGTTAAAGATTCAACTGGCCAAGACCCAATCATGCAGTTTAATCATCCCCGGTATAAACAAGACTACAATCCATTAGTTTCAAATGATCGTCAGGGCCACGATTTTGGTGGCGCATCTTTTAATTCACCAAAAGAATGGCTTGCTACAATGGATCCTTTAGTTCATAATATTGAAATGATCAAAGGCGATGCCTTAAATCCAAATATTGAACCACATGTTAATCCCTATTTTGTTTCAGGCATGGATTATGCTGGTTATTTAAACCGTGGATTTCACTTAAGCCCTACATATGGAGCTGACACGCATTATGATTTTAACGCCAATGGTACACCTTTACGTATTGGCAATCCACCAGCAGCTACAGGCATTTTAGCACCTGCGCTTGACAAAGCAAGCATTTTAGATGGCATGCGTAACCGAAGAACAATCGCTACTACTGATTTCAAAAACCTATCCGGAGTATTTACGGCCAACGATGGTAAATTTTTAATGGGAGACATAATCGATCAAACAAGTGCAAATTCACTAAGTCCATCAATAAAAATAATGGGCAATATTGACCCTCAAGCATTATATCAGGCTAAGTTATGGTACGATCCTAAAGTTGGCAGCGGTAACCTCGCCAGCATCATTGAAACTAAATCTTTAACCGGTCAAGACTTATTAAACAACAGTGGACAAGTTAACTTTAGTCCAGTAAATCATATTTTAGGGCAAAAATCTTTTGTTTTTGCTGAAATAGACCGGGTCGATCCAAATCAACTAACCAAGTCAACCACGGATCCATTTGCCAGTATTAAAACTGTAGATGCACAATTATGGGATTGGAAAAATCAAACTAGCGATTATCAACTTGGTGACATTTATGCTCAAGGCAATGATCCAATATCTAAATTACCTTATGTAGACAGATTATTTACGGCTCCAATATGGATTGAGCCATTATCTGGGGTTAGTCACTCACTAGCGCTTAAAGGTATTACTGGATTTGGTTTTAATCAATTGCTCCAAGCCTATAACTAAAAGTATTATAACTTATCAAATAATAACCACAAAATTATTAAAACCATGACTTTATGGTATTAAAATCATTTTTTTACCGCATGCAAAACCTGTTCATTAGATATTCCCAGCATAGCTTCAGGTAATTTTTAAAAAGAAAAAATTACAACAAATTACTAATAACTTAACCCTATATTTTATATTTAGACATCATGGACGGTACCTAAAACAGCCTTTGCCATATTGGAACAAGGTAACATAGCCAACGTCATTATTGATAAATTGATAATTCTCAACGGAGTTAAGCAAACAATGAACAATCCTTTAAGTTTTGAAGAATGTTATTTATTATTAAATTTAAACCCCAATTCAACAATAACATCCTTAAATAAAAACTATCGACAGCTAGTAGCCAAACACCACCCTGATAAATGTCTTAACGAAGAAGAAAAGACAAAAATTACCGAAAAATTAAAACGCATTAATTGCGCACGCGATATTTTAAAAGATTACCTTAACAAGTTTAACCAATTACCCTTATTCCATAATGCAAAATTTCGCCAAAAGGATAAACAAAAAAATTCTGATAATTACTCTATGCAGATTAATTCCAGCAATGATAAAAAATCTAACCAGACTTTTTATCGCCACAACACGACAAATAAAGATAACCAAACCGCTTTTACCAATTCTACCAATCACAAGCCCTTTGACAAGCCTAATTACCACAATCTAAATAATGATACCAAAAACTTAAACCAGAAGAATAATCTTCGCAAACAAAACCAGCTAACGGTTAAAATCGTTTCAACCAAGCATAATTTATTTGATAAATTATGCTTATTTATGCAAGAATCGCCAACCAAATGGGCAATAGCAACAGTATTATTATTCATAACTAATTTTGCCATTTCTTTTAAATTAGCTAACTGGATATCCGTTCTTTTTGGCGCTGATAGCCAAAATGCAGATCAAACCATTGGCTGGGGCTTGGTTTTTCTGTTAACATTCATTTTTTTATTCAGAAGTTTTGTGGTTAAATATTATCAATTTAAAGATGTTAGTTTACTTACAATAAAGCACATAAATTTCCATGATCGAAAAGAAATAGGCAAACGGAACAGCTAAAGTAAAAGCCACTTCAAGCCCCCAGTCTAATTCAGCGCCTTCGCGCCAGTCACAAAACCACAATACAGCATTTACAAACGGTGTAATACACCACCCCATGACGCCTGTCATAAACGCAAAGATTAAAATAAGTGACCAGAAATCCATATGTTTAAATTAATTCTTTAGCATGAACCAATAACTGAAACAGTTTTGTTTATATTCTAAAAAATTTATTCAACATTGCCAAGAGTGTTTTTCCCATTTTAGAGATTCAAGCCAAATAATAAGAGATAATTAATATTAAAATAAGTCTAAGCCGTGTGGGGTATAAGTTTTTGCAAAATGTTACTTATTGTCCCGAAACCATGTGCTTATATTAATAAAACATCCTTGTACTGCATATTTTATAGGCTAGTTCAATAAATTAAAGTAAGCAATTAATTTAATAATATTTATAGCCAGAATTAGAAATTAAAATAGTTCCATCACCTTCAGCTGCAACCATTTGCAAAGCCTGAATTACCGCATTGGCATTTTTAGGCTGTTCGCGGGTTTCACTTTTAATCTGTTTGGCTTTTTGAGAAACTTTAAGCACTAATTCATACAGGTTTACACCTTCGGTAAGTAATTGATCAAGTATGTGAGTTGTACTCATAAATTTACCCCTTTATTATTTTTAATCTTTGTGCTTTTACTATATGTAACAGATCTTGGGTGGCTTCGTCAAGGTCTTCGTTAATAACTTCGTAATCAAACATAAGGCGTGAGGCCAGTTCAATCCTCGCCGTTTTAAGCCTTGATTCAATACTGCTTGGTGAATCTGTAGCCCTAGAACGCAAACGAGATTCTAAAGTTGGAAAATCGGGTGGTGAAATAAAAATTAATATAATATCATTTTTAATTTCTTTAACCTGTTTAGCTCCTTGAACTTCAATTTCCAAGATCACATCCAAACCCAACTGCTGTTTTTCCCAAACAAAGTCTTTTAACGTACCATAATAATTATCGGCATATTGAGCCCATTCTAAAAAGGCGTTAGCTTCAATTAACGCTTCAAATTCAGCTTTGGTTTTATAAAAATAATCGATATCCTCAACTTCACCTTCGCGAATCGGTCGAGTTGTTACCGATGTTGACCGGATAACTTTAGGTAATAACGTCAACAGTTTGCGGATAACGGTTCCTTTCCCAACTCCAGATGGACCCGATAAAACAATTAAATTACCTAAATCAGATGAGGCCTTTTTAATTATATTCTGCTTGGTCAAAGCATTATCCATTGGGGAAGAATTTATCATGGTAATAAATTATACTCTTAATATAGAATAAGTAAATAATCTTTCCCCTCTAAACCAAAAAAACATGCAACCTTTAGATTCCTTAACATTATCTGCCCTAATTACGGAAATAAAACCGATTATTTTAGATAAACGGGTTGATAAAATCTGGGAAATAGACCGACATTCATTAATTATTTTATTTAAGTCAAAAACTTCTTTACTGATTTGTGTCAATCCAATGGGTGCTAGAATCTGCCTGGTTGAAGGCGATAATTATGGCAAAACCAAAACAACCATTTATGAAAATAAAAACAACCAAGGCTTTATCATCTTACTGAAAAAATATTTAATTAATGCCAAATTAATCGACATTTCCTGCGCTCTGGGTGAGCGGATTGTCAGTTTAACCTTTTTAACCACTGATGCTTTAGGTTCGCAAAGTAAGAAAAATCTTAATATTGAATTAATGGGTAAACATAGCAATATTATTCTCTTTGATAGCCAGACCAAAAAAATTCTTGGATCTAGTCATAATGTTTCTCTAGATATGAGCCGAGATCGCCAAATTATGACCAATATTCTTTATGAATTACCGACGGTAACTAATCAGCAAAATATCTTTAACACTAATTATGACAAATTTATTACAACTATAAATTCACAAAATGCTTTGGATTTAAAAGATAAACTAAAAATATCAAGCTTTTTAACTAGTAAATTCAAAGGCATAGGTAAAGATTTGGCATTAGAAATTATTAAAAGTATAGCAGTAAGTGATGACTTTAGCCGATTACAAAATAATAAGTCACTTATAGATCAACTTTGGTTTAAAATTAATGATTTAAAAACTTGCACCAAATTCAATCCCGGTATAAATAATGATTTAAACACCTATAGTATTTTCAATTTAGCCAACGAAACTAATTATAAAGCCTATACATCGATCAATTCGATGGTAGCCAATTATTATTGGCTACAAGAACAAAAACTAAAATTTACCCTATTACAAGAAAAATTATTGGGCAAACTTAAACTTGAAGAACGTAAACTAAAGGACAAATTAATAACTATTGAAAAATTTCTGGCTAATGAAACTGATATTAACAAATTAAAAAAAATGGGCGACTTAATTTATACAAATTTGAGTGATTTACAGCCTGGACAAGAATCAATCATAGTGCATGATTTTGAATCTAATACTAATTTAAATATTGATTTAGATATTAATTTATCGCTATCACAAAATGCTCAGAAATTTCATAAACAATATCAAAAAGCCAAATTAAAACAAAAAAACTATCAAGAATCCCATTTAAGTATGCAAAACAAACTAACAGAAATTTTAGCCGAGATAAGTTATATTGAACAATGCAAAACTTTAGCTGAATTACAGATTCTACAAAAAGGAGTAAATAACAACCTTCGTGAATTAAATAAAAGCAATGACAAATCAACAATATTAAAATTAGTATCCAAAGACGGAGCTTTTATTTTTATTGGACGCAATAGCTATCAAAATGAAGAATTATTTAATAAAATTGCCCGCGATGAAGATTACTGGTTTCATGTTTTAGGCAATAGTGGGGCTCACGTATTACTCCGTTTAACCAACCCCAAACAAGCTGCGGCCAACAACTTAATTGAAGAGGCCGCCAGCCTAGCCGCTAAATTTTCCAAAAATAAAGACAATAGCAAAATATTAGTAGTATACACTAAATACAAATATGTCACTAAAATTAATCGTGGCAAAGCTGGTCAAGTCAAATATGAACGCGAAAAAACTATTACGGTAAATAATAATTGGAGTATTTTCAACACCAATATTACCAAAATACTATAACTGGCGTCAAAAGTATTGAAAAACCTCCAATCTGGTGATGCAAAAATTTTCTAAAGGAGAAATCCCGGTTAAAACTTTTGTAAAGGCTCAAAATATTAAAAAACAATAACTAGTTGCAATATTTAATTAAAATTTAAGGCAAAAAACATCTTTTAGCTTTTTCATAGGTATAATATACATTTATACCTATGATGACCAATTTGCTTATTTTATCTGCAAATTTATTTTTACTTTAATTATTTTCAACCTGGTTCAAGTTTAAACAAAAGGAATTTTTTTTATTTATGCCTAATGATTTTATGAATTATTTTGAATCAGGTTTACTTAATCTTGATAATAACGCTTATCTAGAATCGATACTATGTTTTGACCAAGCCATTGAATTAGACCAACATAATAGTGATGCATTTTATTATCGCGGACTAGCTAAGTACCTAGCAAAAGCAAATGGAGCCCTTGGTGATTTTAATATGGCTGTAAGTTTAAATGCAAATAATTTTTTTGCATATTATAGTCGGGGAATATTATTTTATGAAACGCAAAACTATCAATCAGCTATTGGAGACCTTAATAAGTTTTTAGAATATGACGCAACCTCATATTATGCCTATTACATTCGTGGGCTGGCTCGATATTTTCTCCATGACTACGCTGCTGCCATAATTGATTATGATTTAGCCATCGATTACGAAGAAGATGACGCTGATTTATATTATAATCGGGGTCTAGCAAAAATTGCGCTTAAACACATTGTTAAAGCTATTCAGGATTTTAACAAAGCACTGGATAGAGATTCAGAAAGATGCGAATTTTATTTTCAAAGAGGGCTGGCTCGTTATCAATTAAAAGATTTAACTGGTGCTCTTATGGATTTTGACATTGCGCTTGATTTAAACCCCAAGTGCAAAGAAGTAGCCCATTACCAAAATCTACTTCGAACCGAATTAAAGCCATAAACCAATAACTTGATTATTTCAAGACAAATTTAACAGCATAATTTTCTTTGTTAAGAAAATTATATGATAAAATATTATTAGAAAATAATTAATATAATTGACAAATTTATACTTACTTATGAATTTACTTATGAGAAGAACTAAATCTTTATACTTAAATGTGCTGTTATTTTTCGTTGTTATAGTTTTGGTAATAGCTATAAACAATAGCCTAAAACAAACCTCAGTAACTAATGAATGGGTTTTCCATACTGAAAGAGTTCGTCAGTCCTTGTCCGAATTACTTAGTTATGTTAATGACACTCAGGCTGGAGCAAGAGGTTATCTTATTACCAAACAAGTAGAGTATTTAGAACCATATTTTAAGGCCAAAGATTTAATTCCAGCAAAAATAAATCAAATTGAACAGTTGACTATTGACAATCCAAGCCAATTAAAACGGATTAAACAAATAAATGAAAAAATTTTAGCCGAGTTGACTATTATAAACCAGTTAATTGATCTAAAACAAAAAAATGATGTTACGCAACAAGACAATTTATTAAAAACCGGCAAATTACAAATGGACAGTATAAGATCTTTGCTTAAGGAAATGAATAATATTGAATTGGCTTTATTAAACGAACGTTTATTGGTTTTTGATAATGCTAATCACAACTTAATGCTGATCGTAAACATTACTTGTATTTTTATTATAGTGTTAATTATTACTATTAATTTAATTGCCAATAATTCAATTCAAGCCATAAAAACTCGAGAAGAAAAATTAAAATTACAAACTCAAACCCTTGATTTGGCTCATAAAGAATTAGAAGAAAAACTTAACAGTATAAATCTCTTAAATGCAGAATTAGCTAAAGCCAATGAAGAAATCCTGGAAGCCTCTAAATTAAAATCCCAATTTGTAGCCAATATGAGCCATGAAATTCGCACACCAATGAATGGTATTATTGGTATGTGTAACGCTCTATTGACTACACAATTAGATAATAAACAATTAGATTATGCTTTTCTTATTAAAGAAGCCAGCAATTCTTTACTGGTTATCATAAATGACATTTTAGACTTTAGTAAAATTGAAGCTAATAAATTAGAATTAGAATTTATTGAATTTAACATTGATAATGTTATTGAAACTACTTGCGATATCCTAGCCAGTCAGGTTCAAAAGAAAAAATTATCACTTATGAGTTTTATCGATCCTAACATTTCCACAAAATTTATCGGCGATCCAGAAAGATTAAAACAAATTCTAATTAATCTAGGCGGTAACGCTATTAAATTTACCCAATCTGGTGAGGTTATTATTAGCGCTAAATTACATTCTCAAGAAAACAATATTACCAATATCTTATTTAGCGTTGAGGATAATGGTATTGGGCTCAAAGAAGTTGATTTTAATTCAATTATCAAACCTTTTATGCAAGCTGATGGCTCAATTAGCAGGCGTTTTGGTGGTACTGGTCTGGGCCTTAGCATTTGTAAAAAATTAATTGATTTAATGCATGGCAATTTTGGAATAGATCAAGACCGTCAGGTTGGCAGTAAATTCTGGTTTACTATTCCCTTGCAAAACATTACTAATATTGAACCAAGTAAAATCCCTGCTAGCCTTAACAATGTCCGTGTCCTTATTGTCGATGATGAACCTGGTGCTCGGGATATTTTACATTCTTATATATTATCCTTTGGTATGCGCAATGGAACAGCTGCTAATGCTCAAGAAGCCATTGAAAAATTAGAACAAGGCTGTAATGAAAACAATGAAGTTCAAATTGCGATAATTGATCTACTTATGCCAGAAACTAATGGCTTAGAATTAGCCAAATTAATTTTAAACAACCCTAAAATATGCAATACCAGGCTTATTTTAATTACAGCTCATGATGCTCCCGGATTTAGCAAACAAGCTATTGAAACTGGTTTTAAAGCCTACCTTACTAAGCCCATAAAAAAATCTCAACTCTTAAACTGTCTATTTGAAGTAATCAATAACGGCGAGTCGATTTTAAGTACTTCAGCTATTGATTCAATAACTGCCAATAGAGAAAATTTAAATTTAGCCCCCGATAATTTAATCCTCATTGTTGAAGACCATCAGATAAATCAACAAGTTACCCAGATTTACCTAAACGAATTAGGCCTACCTTCACATATTGTCAATAATGGCCAAGAAGCCCTTGAAACATATGCTAAAAACAATTATTCATTTATACTCATGGATTGTCAAATGCCAAAAATGGACGGGTATACAGCCACCCAACACATTCGTTCCCTAGAAAAAAAAAACGGAATACATACACCAATTATTGCCATGACCGCTCATGCCATGACTGGCGACCGCGAAAAATGCCTAGCTAGTGGCATGGATGACTATTTAAGCAAACCAATCAATCCTAAAGAATTTAAACAAACTATATTAAAATGGCTTAAATTTAGTCCGGAAAATAATTTAA
>JAKAZS010000113.1 GCA_021815785.1 bacterium | reverse complement strand
AGGCCTCTTTCAGGGGGTGATAGCCGCCAGCTTCATTGGGCGAATCTAATAAGTGCAAATTCGCCCGAATAGCATGGTAAGTCATAAGTTGCATCCATTTTTTCATCGGAAAAGCCTTTAAATCAGGGCGCCCAAAGCCAAACTGAATATCAACGTCGCTGTCGCTGGTTGCATAATCAAGATAGTTACCAGTTTTCAAGTTAAGACCATAGTAAGACAAATTCTCATATAAATGTATAGCGTAATCTTTTGCATTGTCAAGCACATTAGTGTCAGTTAAATTAAGGCCATCTATATTAATGGATTTACGGTCTATCTGGGTATATTCTTCAGGTAAATGACGGCTAACATAGGTTCCAGAACCAGAGCGTGATTCAAGATAACCTTCACTTAACAAATACTCATAAGCTAAAGTAACGGTAGCTCTGGATACGCTAAGTTCGATTGATAGTTGGCGGGTTGAGGGCATTTTTTCACCGGCTTTTAAGCCGCCATTTAATATACTAAGGCGGATGCCATTATAGATTTGCTTGTAAAGAGTATCTTTATGCTTTTGATCTATATTAAGAAGTAGTTCAGACATATGATTTTGTAGAAAAAATTAAGTGGACTGGAATATTGTATCAAAAGTGGAGCTTTAAAGCTACCATTTAATCTGTTAAATTAATAATACAAAGACAGAAAATTTTTAGAGGTTAAACAAAGAATATGAGAAAAAATACTATTTTGAGAAATGGGCTCATATTCATGGCTGTTTTAACAACCATTTTTTCGACTATCAATAATCAAGCCTATGCAATTGTTGACAATCAAGAATACTATGAGCTCAAATTCCAAAGACAAGATCTGCTTGCTCGTGAACAAGATTTGTTAAGAGATAAAGAAGATTTGTCACGTCAATTACAGATTAAACAAAATAATCGTAATGCCAATCCTAAAGAACTTAATCTTTTATTCAGTCAGTTAGATAATACAATGGTTGAATTGTCATCAGTTCGTGATGAATTGACTAGAGTTGAAATGGATTTACATAGATAATAATCAGCAAAACGATATTAAAAAAAATGGGGAGTAAATATTTACTCCCCATTTTTTATCGTGTTTTACTAAACAATTATTGTAATCAAACAGTAATAAGCTTAAAGGAATTAAATAGCTTTTAAATTCTCTTTGACGTCAAGCGGACTGGTAGAAATATTTAAAAGTGGAACTTTAAAGATCCCAATTAATCTGATAAATTAACATTATTGAAAGCAAATTTAACGAGTGAGGTTAAATGAAGGATATGAGAAAAACTAATATATTACGAATGGGGCTTATTATTATAGCTGCAATCACCACCCTCTTCTCAACCATCAATAATCAAGCTTATGCCATTATTGACAATCAAGAATATTATGAACTTAAATTTCAAAGAGAAGATCTTCTTGCTCGTGAACAAGCTTTATTAAAAGATCGAACCGAATTAAATCGGGAATTACAAATACAACAAAATAATCGACACAGCAATCCCCGAGAACTTAATAGTTTGTTTAATCAATTAGATAGCACAATGATGGAATTATCTTCAGTTCGTGATGAATTGACTAGAGTTGAAATGGATTTACATCGTTAATAAATTCCTCCATAAGGATAAGTAAACACAAGCCAAGAATTTAACTCTGGCTTGTGTTTTATTTTTCGAAAAGGTTTGACCTAATATTGGCAAAAAACAAAACTGTTGTTATGTTAAAAAAGTTTTTAATATAACTAGATAGATCAATTACTTACTTCTAAGAATAAAATTTAATGTGTCATAATAAATTTATTGCCTTCGTAAGAATATCTTGATATCTTTGATTTGGTTTAGCGAACTAAGCCTATTTAAGCTCAAAACTATTATATGTAAAAATGATTATTGATTTTGTCTTATCCAAACGACCGCTAGTTGTAGCCCTTACTTTAGTATTGCTGCTGGCTGGGGTTTGGGCGAGCAAAGTCTTACCGCTTGAAGCTTATCCGGATATTGCTAATCTTCAAGTCAGAGTAATTACCCAAATTCCTGGTAAAGCAGCCGAAGAAATGGAACGACTGGTTACCATTCCTTTAGAAAAAGAATTAACGGGTATTCCACACGCAGATCCACCTCGATCAATAACCATATTTGGTTTAAGCGTTATTACCATCGTCTTTGATGATAATGTTTCAGCCTATGTAGCCCGTCAACAGGTAATGGAAAAAGTTGCCCACGCCGATTTGCCTAATGGTGTAAGTCCCCAGCTCGATCCAGATGCATCACCAGTTGGTGAAATTTATCGCTATGTAGTGTCAGGACTTAAATGGTCACCCATGGCTCAAAAAGAGTGGCAGGACTGGTTTTTAACTAGAAAATATAAATCTATTCCCGGAATAGTTGATGTTACTGGCTTTGGTGGTCCAACAAAAGTTTTTCAAATTGAAATTGATCCTTTTAGATTAAACGCCAGAGGCGTAACCCTAGCCCAATTAACCGATGCTGTAGCAACATCAACCGGATCCACTGGAGGCAGTTATATTGTCCAGAATGGCCAAGATTATATGGTTCGTGGCATGGGTTTATTACATACCATTAATGATATTCAAAATGTGGTAGTAGATGCCAAGGCTGATGGTGTTCCGGTTTTAGTTAAAGATTTAGGAAATGTTAAAATAGGTTCACGGATTAGGCTAGGCCAAGTGGGTATGAATAATGATGATGACGTGGTGGAAGGTATTATCTTAATGCGCCGAGGTGAAAACCCTTCAGCAGTAGTAGATCGGTTAATGGAAAATTGGAGTGATATTGAAAATTCACTGCCACCAGGCATGCAACTTAATCCTTTATATGATCGAACAGCTCTGGTTCGTAAAACTATGGACACTATTGAACATAACGTAGCTGAAGGCATCATGATGGTTGTAGCTATGATGATGCTTTATTTGTTCCAAGTTAGAAGTGCTCTCATTTGTGCTTGTGTCATACCGCTAGCCTTAAGCTTTGCGCTTGTATGCTTAAATATATTCAATATTCCGGGCAATTTATTATCGCTAGGAGCCATTGACTTTGGTATTTTAGTTGATGGCGCCATTGTGATGGTAGAAAATATTATTAGATATTTACATGATAATAAAGATAAATTAACTAAGGATAATTTGGTTGATTATGTAGCAATTGCTTCTAAAGAAGTTTTAAGACCAGTCTTATTTGCTACTTCAATTATTTTAGTGACATTTTTACCAATTTTAACTTTTGAGCGCGTTGAAGGTAAATTATTCCGCCCGCTAGCCATAACCATGAATTTGCATTTAATTGGAGCCGTTATAGCCTCGATGACTATAATACCAGTTTTATGTGCGGTAATTTTTAAATACAGATTGCCAAGCGATAGGCATTCGCCAATTTTAGAATGGGCGGAGCAAAGATATAAACCCATACTCTTGTGGTCAATGGACCATAAACTCATAATTGCTCAAATAATTGGTATCTGTTTTTTATTTACAATGTTAACTGCACCTATTATTGGTGGTGAATTTATCCCCGAACTCGAAGAAGGCAATATTTGGCTTAGAATCACAGTTTTACCAACTTCAGTAGCTTTGGAAAAATCAGTAAAAATTGCTCATGAGGCTAGAATTCTGCTCAAACAATATAGCGAAGTAACCAATGTGGTAACTCAAATTGGTGCTCCTGATGATGGCACCGATCCAAATAATTACAGTAATATTGAAACCTTTATTGATTTAAAACCCCAAGACCAATGGCGCAGTAAATATAAAGTTAAACAGTTGTTAATTAACGATATGGAAAAAACTTTAACCAGTGCTATGCCAGGTAATTTATATAATTTTTCACAGTATATTAAAGATAATATGGATGAAGCTATTGCTGGTGTTAAAGGGGAAATTGGCGTTAAAGTTTATGGCTATGATTTAAAAATCCTAACTAAAATTGCTACTAAAATCCGCAAAATTATCCAAAATGTACCGGGAATGAAAGATGTTGCTTGCGATTATGTGCTCGGACAACCACAATTACTAATCAGCATCGATCGCGATAAAGCAGCTCGTTATGCGATAAATGCTAACGATATTTTAAATATTGTGGAAACCGCTATTGGTGGCAAAGCTGTTGCCCAACTTTATGAAGGACAGCGCCGCTTTGACGTCATGATTCGTTATCAGCAAAATTATCGCCATGAATTTTCGAGCCTGGCTAATATTTTAGTCACTAGTCCTAGTGGTATTAAAATTCCCTTAAGTCAATTAGCTAGCATTACTGAAGATCAAGGGGCTACTGAAATATTTCGTGAAAAAAATCAACGTCGCGTAGCTATTAAAGCCAATATTAGAAACCGAGATTTAATGTCTACGGTTTTAGAAGCTCAGCAATTAGTCAAAGAAAAAATTAAGTTACCTAGTGGTTATAAAATTTCCTGGGAAGGTCAATTTGAACGAGCAAGCCATGCCATGCTGCGACTAGCCATAATAATCCCGTTAACGCTAGGTTTAATATTTGTCTTGTTATACGCAACTACGGGCTGTTCACGTACAGCATTATTAGTTATGACGACCGTACCATTGGCTATTCCTGGAGCTGTTTTTGCTCTATGGGTAACGCACACCCATTTTAGCATTTCGGCTGGTATTGGTTTAATTGCTTTATTTGGTGTATCAATCCAAAATGGGGTTATTTTAGTTTCACTAGTAAGACAGTTTAAAGACCAAGGCATGACTATTAAAAATGCCGTTATCCAAAGTACCTTAATCAGGGTCAAACCAGCTCTGATGACTTCAACCGTAGCAATGGCTGGTTTAATCCCAGCAGCTATATCAACTGGTATTGGATCACAAAGTCAGCGACCAATAGCCATAATTATTGCTATTGGCTTATTTCCATCCATTTTGCTTTCATTAATTGTTCTGCCTACATTATATGAATGGGTTGAAACCAAGTTTGGTGACAAGAAACAGTTATAAACTTTTTTCTAAACTATCTAAACTATCAAATACAATTGAATTTAAAAATTCTTTTCGTTTAGGAGAAGTGGCCATAATTTCATTTGATAAAAATACTAAAGCATCTGGGGTAGAATTACCTAATTCATAAAGATTACAAAGATTAATCGATAACTGGGTAGCTGTTTCAAAACCATCATGAGTCAAATTATATTTATTCATTATGTCATAAGATCCTGGTATTGGCTGCATTACATCACTTATAGCAAATGCTTCTAATACCAGACTTTTTAGCCAGTCACCAATTATAAATTCCTGTTTAATTTCGATGATTGAGAGCCAGATTAAGATAGTCAAAATTTCTTTTATTGTTCCTTGAAATAAATTTTGCTTAACTGTTTCACTCGGTTGTGCTATATCATAATTACAATGAATTAAATAATTGTTAAAAATGACTTTGGCAAAGCGACCTAATTTCATTGCCCAAATTAAGGATCGTTTATTTAACTCACCATCATTAAAGGGAATTTTTTCATAACTAGGTTTTATTGATGAAGTCTCACTGCTATCTGTCAAATTAAACTCCTCGGTAGCTCCAGTTAAAACAAAAATAAATTAATTTTATTTTAATTTTTTAAAGCTCAAAATGAATATATTGATTAAAAATTAAAATTTATCGGCGAAAATATTAAACTATTGTTTTAATTTTAATATGTAATAACTTTGTTTTATATTCTATAAATAGAGGTCATTTTAAACTTAGAAAAATTTCCTTGTTCAAATGACATTTTAATAGATCCTTAAATTAATCTATATATATTTAATTTTTTTAAAATAATTTACTTTAATCAATATAAAAAGAAGAGGAAACAGAATATGGCAAAATCAGTAGGTATAGATCTTGGAACAACTAACTCAGTAGTTGCAGTTATGGAAGGCGGCCAACCTACAGTTATTACAAATACTGAAGGTCTGCGAGTTACGCCATCAGTAGTGGCTTTTACCAAATCAGGTGAACGCTTAGTCGGGCAATTGGCTAGACGTCAAGCAGTGGTTAATCCCGAAAATACAATTTATTCAATTAAGCGTTTTGTTGGCCGCAGATTTGGTGAAGTCGATTCAGAACGTAAAATTGTTTCTTACAAAGTTGTCGAAGGTAAAGATGGCAGCTGTAAAGTATTAATTCAAGGTAAAGAATATAGTGCTGAAGAAATTTCCGCCATGGTTTTACGTAAATTAAAAGAAGATGCCGAAAAATATTTAGGTGAAAAAGTTACGAGTGCCGTTATTACCGTACCTGCTTATTTTAATGATTCACAAAGACAAGCCACGAAAAACGCTGGTACTATTGCTGGATTAGAAGTATTACGAATTATTAACGAGCCTACAGCGGCAGCTTTAGCCTATGGTATTGATAAAAAGGCTAATGAAACAATTTTAGTCTTTGACCTTGGTGGTGGTACTTTTGACGTTTCGATTTTGGAAGTGGGCGAAGGTGTGTTT
>JAKAZS010000039.1 GCA_021815785.1 bacterium | reverse complement strand
TACCAGAAACAAAAAATAAATTGATAATTATTTCTTATTAGTTAAATAATTATCAATTCTTCCGGGAATAACCGATAAACCCATAAGTGCTAAACGCATAATTGGACCGTCTACGGGCATTACACTAGCACCGACTAACAAAATAGAATCAAAATTATTGGGTTTTAAAAATTCGGTTAATTTATTATATTTATTGGTAGGAATATAATGGTCCAATAATTGAGAGCCCCCAATTATAGCAGCTCCATAAGCTATTTTAGTGTAAATTCCCCCAGGAATAAATTCTTCAGCAGGCACAAATAACAAATTCGTACTCCATTGCGTAAATAAGCCATTGCCATGTGTGAAGTTTTCCACATAATCATTAACGACAAAAACCCCCATGTCAAATCCAGCACCAACGCCAAAGTTTTTAATCATCGCAGTTTTACCACCAAAGACTTTTTCGGCTTCAAGCATATCTGCTTCTAATTTAGAACTTTCTAAAATAGCTTTTTGGCGTTTTAATAATAATTCAAGTTCATCTTTGCTAAATAATTTAGGTTCAGTTTTAAATAAATCCTCTAATTCCAGAACATTTTTCTTCGCTAAACTCTTATCTAATAATGCTGGATTATTTAACCATTTTGTCCGTTTATCCAGATTATCTAATTCTTCAAAGTCAATCTGGCCTATAAAACCATCCTTGTCAATAGTTTTTAAGGTTTGAGCTAATCTACTGCCATCACCTTTAGCCAATTCATCGATTTTACTGGTATCTTCAGCAATGGTTTCCTTAACTATTTTATTACGATTATCTAAAATGGTTTTCTTGTCAAAATGCCTTAAATACCAATCACCGCTTTTAGCAAAAACGGTATCAGGATATTTATGAATCACGTCTTTAGCTAACATACTTAATGTATAGGGAATTGGACCACCAGTTAACAAACCAGCCGTTCCACCTTTAAGACCCGCTAAACCCATGTCATAGCCTTGGCTTAATAATTCATCAACAAATGAATGCGTACTTGTTTCACTTGTATGAGTAGTATCCAACTTATGATTAACTGGGGCAAAGGCATTACTTGAATTAGCCGTAGCAATAATTTGGGCAATCGCAGAATTAGTTTTAGGAATAGCGCTGGACTTATCTTTACCTGATTGTTGATTACTAGTATTTAGCTCTTTAATTAAAGTATTATGCTGACTAGAGGCAGGCTTTAACGTTTGCGACTGTAATAACGAATTTAAATCTAATTTTACTGATTGGGTCTGATTAGAATTAAGATTGCCAAAATTTTCCATAGGGTTTCCTTATATATTCCTGAATCGTAATATAGATATTAATTCGGAATATCCCTAATGAGAATACGTAATTTTAACAAAATCAAAGCTTAATTTAAAATTTAATATTATTAAAACATTGTATGACGAGAAACCAATCTTTAATACTGTCGTTCAAATAAGTTAAATAACTTAAAAACAACCAAGTGTTTTAAGACCCAAAGACTTTAACTAAAGTTAAACTTATGGACTTATCGGCAAATTCAATCCTCACAAATTACGTAATTAGTTCAAATCAATAAATCAAATTCAAAAAATATAGTAATTTCCCCAATGGTTTTTTGGTAAATTATTTCTTAATATAAGTATAAATAAAAATTCCAGTTTAACAATTATTAAATCAAAAATAAATGGAAAAATCTTTAACCCTTGAAACTAAAGTTAGTAATACCCTCATCAAAGGCCAAACAGCTTTACAAATACTAGCTAATAGTGCAATCTACTCAGCTATTGATGCCCCACTTACCGGATTAACGCAAATTGTTGATAAAGTTAGTGGCAGTCATTTATCCAAAGTAGTTAAACATACAGCTGAAACTCTTGGGATTAAAACTCCTGGCAGCGAAAAATTTGGAACCTTAAACTGGGCGGCTTACGAACTGGGCTCAGCTGCGGGAATGATGCTCCCGTTTATGACAATATATAAAGGACTGTCGATAACTAACGATTCCTTATTAATAGATTCAAGTTCAGCTTTAACGGACAAATTAGCTCTTACCGACACCATGGCATTAGCTAAACGTGAAGCGTTACGGTCAGGCGTTAGTGGGTTTATTTATGGTTCTGTATTACAGCCAACGGCGGCAAATTCTCATTTTTTGGCCGATCGGTTTAGCAATGGTATTACTGATGCGGCCAGTTTTGGTGTTTTAGGATTAAGTAATTCATTATTAAGTAGTTCACTTGGCAAATTAGCCACATCAGTTCAAGAATCAGCATTATCGCCTTTAGTGAAGACACCAATTCAGTCATTAATTAACAATCCTTTAAATGCTGGGCTCCTGGCTAGTATACCAACTGGTATTAGCAATGCCGAAATTAATGCCTTGGCTAATCATAAACTAATAGCTAGTAGTAATGCCATAAAACAAGACATTTTAACTATGGCCTTTATTGGCGGTAGTTTTGGCTTAGCAAACAGGTTCACCTTAGAACACAGTTCGACTAATCCAACCATTAACTTAGCTAATACTCAAGGCTTAACTTTTGAAAACAGCCAAGCTTTAACCCTAAAAAATAGCGAATTACCACACGATACTTTAAAGCCTAGCCCAAAACCTCATGATTTAGTTTTAGGTGTTGGTGGGGTGATCGGTGCTTATGAAGGAGCTGGTGCCATTAAAGCCCTAGATGAACAACACCTCCATTTTGACAAAGTAAGTGGTGGCAGCGCTGGTGCAGGTCTAGCGACATTGTATACTAACGGTTTTACCGCTGAAGAGATTTTAAAAACCAATTTAGACAGTCGTTTAAGAATGTTAACTAATCCCTTTTTAATGTGGGATTCACTTATTCTGCCTGAACCAAAACAATGGAATGTTTCTCGATCCATGATATCACTAGAACACCCATGGCTCGAACAAATTCAAAAACTTAATCTCAAACCTAATTCCCACCTACAAATTTGGGCTTATGATCCAATTAATGATAAACCCGTATTATTTAAAGGGCAAAATTATGATCTAGCCAAAGCTTTAGCTGCTACAGGAGCCTATCCCCATATATTTGCCGCCATTATGCATGAAGGTAATGCCCTAATTGATGGTGGTTTTTATCGCGCCAATACCGATGAATTTTCACATAATGACTCTATTGTTTTAAAATTCACTGGTAATCCCGAGTTAAATACCGAAGTGACTAAACCAAGCAGTATCGTGATTGACTTACGCCGCAACGATATTAATGCCCTAGATTTTGGACTATCGGAAGCTAAATGCCGCGAATTATTTGAAGATGGATACAAAAAGACCACTCAAGCTCTATTGCAAGCTCAAAAAATGGGCAAACTTTAAAACCTAAAACTTAATTAAAATTTATCGCCTAACGCTAAAATTGTAGTCAGATTAAGCTTTAGGCCATGACAACGACGTGAGAATTAAAATTCTTTGACACCAGTTACAACTTCCCTTGAATTAATTATCTGCTTTTCAATCAAAAGTTTCATTATCGCATTCGTTTCATCTTCCAAAGATAATTCACTAGTATCTAAGCGCAAGTCTGGCTGCAAAGGGATTTGATAAGGTGACTTAATTCCCGTCATAGTATTAGCTGATTGCGACTGTTTATACAGGCCTTTAGGATCCCTTAACTGACATATTTCAAGCGGGCAAAAAACATGAATTTCCCAAAAATCACTTTCGCCAATAATTGTTTTAGCCATCAGTCGATCTTTTATATAAGGCGCAATACAAGCAACAATTACAATAAAACCAGCTTCTTTAAACATACTAGCCACATGTGCAATCCTGCGATTATTTTCACGGCGGTCTTCTTTGCTAAAACCCAAATCACTACATAAGCCTAATCTTAAATTATCTGCATCCAATACCACCGTTTTTATTGACCGTTGAAATAATGCTAATTCCAGATTGCGCGCCAAAGTACTTTTACCAGATCCCGATAGTCCGGTTAACCAAATAACGCATGCTTGATGATTATAAGCCAATTGGCGATCTGACCTATTAATTAAACTAATTTCTTTAAAAACGTTAGGCTGACTCAATTCTTTTGACTTAGAAGAAGCCATTACATTCATTATATTGCCACAAGCAACGGTTCGGTATTCGTCACATAGCACAAAATTAGCCAATTGGGTATTAGCGGAATTTAAGTCGAAGGCAATTGACTTATCTAATTCAAGGTCAACCAATTCAATATCACCAAGGCCAATTACTTTATCGGGCAAATAATGTATTTTGGCATAAGTTGAGGTAAAACCCAATTTAAATAAATATTTTTTATTGGCATCCATGGGTTCAGAGACCAGCCAAGCCAAATTAGCGCCAAATAAATTATCAACAAAAGGAGCATTTTGGGCTAAGGCAATTATTTCACCACGCTCGACAAAAATTTGATCAGTTAGGCATAAAGCAACACTTTCATTGGCATAAGCACAGTCAATTTGTTTTACTGGATAAGTTTCAATTGACTTAACTATCGACTCTTTTCCCGATGGGAAAAACATTATTTTATCATTAGGATTAATTTGTCCACTGAAAACTTTACCAACAAAATAACGTTTATCATTTAATTTATAGACATCTTGCAAGCCAATTCTTAAAGTATTCGCTAAATTAGTCTTATAATTTTGCACTAATTTTTTAAGGCTATCAATTAAAGACAGTCCTTGATACCACTTCATTTTACGACTGACCGACATGATATTTTCATCATGAAGCGCACTAACTGGTATTAAATCAAGAAAATTTAAATTATACATTTTAATTAATTCAGTTAATTCTCTACTTAAATGTTCAAAAGCGGTACTTTTATAATTCACTTTATCCATTTTATTAACAACTATTAACACATTTTCAATACCTAAGAGTGCTAAAACTGCTAAATGACGCCTTGTCTGGTCTTTAATCCCTTCTTCAATATCAACAATCAAAATACCATGGATAGCTTCACTAGCTCCGGTTATCATATTTTTTAAAAATTCTAAATGTCCTGGCACATCTATCAGGCAGTATTTTTCTTGAGCATATTCAAAAATAACTCTGGTTGTATCAATCGTTACACCTTGATCTTGTTCTTCAGCTAAAGCATCAAAAATAAAAGCTGGCTCAAAATCAATCTGTTTTTCCTTACAAATTTTGGTAACTTTGTCAATTTTTTCCTGCTGGATAACACCCGAATCAATCATTAAACGGCCAAGCAAAGTTGATTTACCATGATCAACATGACCAATAACCACAATTTTATGATATATTGACTTTTTCATTTTACATATAGCCTATTTTACGCAATAATTGCATAGCATGATTATCAGCTTGGTCCTGTGCCCTGCCAGCCCTTTCACTTTCCTTAGTATTTTTTAACTCAAGAATAATTTCATCCAGGGTTGTTGCCTGGGAAACAATTGAGTTAGTACAAGGGTAACAGCCAAGCGATCGATATCTTATCCCATTTTTGGCATAATAAAGAGGAAGAATTTCCAGGTTTTCTTGTTTTATATATTCCCAAATATCTAATTCGGTCCAATGTAGAATCGGATGGATTCTTAAATGAATATCTTCGGGTAAGTGAAAATTATAATAATCAGCAATTTCCGCCAATTGGTCCTTATACTGCCAATCTTTACCACTATTAAAACGTGGTGATACCACTCGCTCCTTACCACGTGAACCTTCTTCATCGCGACGAATCCCTAACATTAGCCCATGGATGTTATACGAGAGAATTATATCTAGCAAAGCTTGAGTCTTTAGAGCTCCACAGCAATTTAATTTGCCTAATGTATGATTCATACCATTGTTAAGGGCATCCTGATTTTTTCCAATAATTAAATTCAAATTATGCTTTTTAACATATTCATCACGAAAAGTTATCATTTCCGGAATTTTAAAACTTGTATCAATATGAACTAAACTTATCGGGAAATTACCCAAAAAAGCCTTACGAATTAAATGAACCAAAACCGTAGAATCTTTACCCATAGACCAAAGCACATATAAATTGCGCGTTTGCTTAAAAGCCTCACGAATAATCAAAATACTTTTATGCTCTAATTCAGCTAAATGCTGAACCAAATCATTTTCGTGCCTATTCAATAATTCTTTACTCATACAGATAACCATGTATTTTAAATTACTATTTAAACATATTCCATGACGGTTTACAAATAAAACACAAATATATTAAAAATGTTAATAATTCTGTCTAGCGATTATTGTTTTTTTGAAATTCCCAATTAGTTTTAGCTTTCAATAAATCCTGTTTTAATAAGCTTACATATTGATAACGTTTAGCCATATCTTTACTGAGACATTTCAATATAGCATTTTCCAGTCCAATCGGCCATTCGACATCTGGTCTTAAATCATTAAACGGACTTGGTTCACGATGAATATGAAAAAATATAGTTTGCATAATATTATCGCCAATAAAAGGTGGTTGACCTGTTAAACATTCATACATAACACAGCCAAGTGAATAAATATCGGTGCGATTATCAATGTCATGACCCAATCCCTGTTCCGGAGCCATATACATTGGCGAACCAACTATATCACCAGATTTGGTAAGGTCCAAACTTTCCGTTTTAAATTGCGGTAAAACCTTAGCAATGCCAAAATCAACTAATTTAACGACTAATTCATCTTTGTTCTGACTAATAATAATATTAGCCGGTTTAAGATCGCGATGAATAATGCCATTTTCGTGGATATAAACTAAAGCATCACAGACTTGCAGAAAAATTGCCAAAAACAAGTCAAAATTGATAATTTTCTTACGATCAATTAAATCCTTTAAGTTTTCTCCACTGACAAAATCCATAATTAAATAAGGAATATTGTTGGCACTGATACCATAATTATGAATTTTCACTAAATTAGGATGATTAAGACGGCTAAGTGATTTTGCTTCAAGGTTAAAGCGTTCATAATTGCGCACTTCATGAAAGGCCTTAGGGTGCAGTAATTTGGCCGCATAAAATTGCTGATTTAAAGTATTTTCAACTTCATAAATTATCCCCATGCCACCGGAAGATATAAACTTTAACAACTTATATTCATCCGGTAAACCACTGCCAGTTACAATATTCTTCGGCAAGGAAAACTGATTAGTAACAACTAACTGACCATTTTCATTAACAAAATCTGGTCCAGCGGTTTCAACAGTATTTTTATGATCGCCTTGAGCTATTAAAGATGATACAGTATAATCCTGATAATTAATAACTGAATCTAATAGTATAGCAACAATTAAATTAAGTTTTGACTGTTGCTTATTACTGATACTGTTATACAATCGATAAAAAGCATAGTTTAAACGGCGATTTAACAAAGTATAATAATATTGGTCAATTAAATTAAGCTTAAAATTCAATTTAGGCTTTATCAACTCATTAGTAAATTTAATAATATTACGATCCCATACGATAGCGATTATTAATATGCTAAAACCGATTAAGGCAAAGATAAAACCATTTAAGGTAAATAAACCTAAATAATTCAAGTAATTAGTAATAGCCTTGCTGGTAACTAACATACTAATTAATAAATCTAATATAGTAATTGATACTATAGCAACAATAAATTTCTTATTACTGTCTTTATAATTAATTATTAAAGAGGCAAAAAAACCAATATAAATAGACCAAATCATTGGGCCAAATATATAATAATTACCAATTATTCTTAGGCCGGGAAACATGTAAGGGTTATTAATCAAGGCATTAACCACAAAATTATAGCCTAAGGCAGTATAAATATTCATTAAAATGAAATCAAGATTACCTAAAGTATAAATCGTAAATTTTTTACTTTTAAAAATAATAAACAGTCCAGGCATAGCCAAACAACTTATTTCAAAAACTAAATAAAGAAATTGAACAAAAAAATTATTGCTAAGGTTATTACTAAAAATCAACAAAGCAAAAGTATACGGGAAAATCGCCAGATAACCTCCAGCCATTACCAAAAATAAAGATAAAGATATGGGAATACTAGAGGCCGTTACAGCTAAGAGTTGCAATAAAATAAAGAAAATAATAGTAATAATAAATGAATTAAAACCATATTGGGTAGTTAAAAAAATCCCTCCCAAAAAGATAACTAATCCAAGAAATAGTAACACCTGGCGGATGGACAGCTCAATATTACCAAAAGTTAAAACACCAAAACTTGAATCAATATTTTTTGATTGTGTAATTTTTGTTTTAATAGCCATTTAACATTTAGATTCCAAAATAGTATTTTGCAAATAATATTACGCTTAGATTACTTTCTTCAATTTCTGATTCAAGAATATCCGCTAAATCATAACTTTGATATTCGGCTGATTCATTTGAGCTATCCCTTAAAGCTTTAAAAGCCTTTTGATAAATATCAAGGGAATTAGTTTCATTATCTAAAACCGCAAAGTCCTTATTGGGATTTTTTTTAAAAGCCCCACGATAAAGACAAATACATGCCAATAAAGCTCCAGCAGCAATCAGATAAAACCAATTACCATAATCAAAAACTTTACTATCAAGCCAAGGTAAAAAACAAATAACACTCATGAAATTTTAAACAATTAAAAAAATTTACTAACTAATACTATTTAAGTATTAAATAATTTTCATTTATTGTCAAGATAAAAATTATAATCTCATTTATTAAAATTATAGTTTAGGCGGCAGTACCTTGTTTAGTTATTTTGCTCAAACAATTTGAATTCATTAATAAAACCTGAACTAGTTTCATTACCGATAAATTATAACTTTGCAAACAATCTGAATTTATGAAACTATCCATATTGGTTTTGGAAAATTCATGCATATATAACACTTTTGGGTAAAAGCCCCAAAAATTTAACTGATTCAAGCAATTTTCTAAACCATTAATTTGAGCAAAGGAATCATTGTCTAGCAAAATTATGTCGGGGTTCACCTGTTTAAGATTGGCTAATAAATCTATATTATTAAAGGCATTACCAACTACTTTAATGCGATTAGACTGGCTCAAAGCCAAACTATTAAATAAAAGTCGGGTTTTATTAGTATCAATAATAAATATCTTTAATGAATCCATAGTTAAATTAGTTTGCTTGTACTCTACCAGAAGAATGATTAAATATTTTTTAAAATTTTATAAATATTTAATTTATTCATTATAGTGTATATGATTTTTTATCATTGTAAATATTATTTCGCAGCCTAATAAATATAATTTTTATAAGGTTAAACTGGTTTAATCAGATAAAACCGCCTCAAATGAACCAGTAAAACACACTACAGTTCAAGCTTTAACGAATAATCGAGACAATCGATACTATGCGTTAAGCTACCCATTGAGATAGCATTAACACCAAATATTAAATAGTCTTTAAGATTCTTACTATTAATACCACCAGAAACTTCAATATAAAACTTCCCCTGACATAAGTGAACGGCTTTAATAATATCTATAGGTGACATATTGTCAAGCAAAACAGCCTTGACATTGGGGGAATTTAATTTGATTAATTTATCCAATTCAGCTAATGATGCTATTTCTATTTGGACTTGGGCAAAATCACCAAAATTATCTAAGGCAGATTCAATACCGTTGGCTAACTTAATATGATTATCTTTAATTAAAACTTTGTCATATAAGCCCATGCGATGATTTTTTCCGCCACCCGTATAGACTGCGTATTTTTCGAATAATCTTAAACCAGGAATAGTTTTTCTAGTATCAAGAATATCAATATCATAACCACTAACATAATCAACCATTTTTTTTGTTTGAGTAGCAATACTAGATAAATGTTGAATTAAATTTAAAGCTAATCTTTCATGTTTTAAAAAATTTTGCGCCGTAGTTTCAATCCGTCCAACTAGACAAGGTGTCTTAGATATCCGGTCACCATCCTGATAAAAATATTCACTTTTAAACAAATCATTACTATTAGAAAAAATACGATCAAATATATCAATACCACAGATAATACCAGGAGACTTAATCAACAAATTACCCTTGACCAAAGTATCTTTACCCGATAGATGATCAGTGGTTAAGCAGCTATTAGAGCGACCCAAATCTTCTAATAAACTTAAATTTATTAGTTTTTCAAATAGAATTGACCCATTTTCGATTTTATTTACATAACTAAAGAAACGGGAATTCATGCATTAATATATTTATTTATTTCTTTAATGTTAGAAACATAAAAACCATTGCAGCCAGATTAACTATGGACATAATCAAAATAACTACGATTATAGATCTTACAGATTTTAAATCATCGTTAGAGCTAACGTTCTTAACCTTATTCACAAGGTTGGATATATTATCTTCAGTTGCTTTAACCTGATTAGTTAATTTTGCTAAAATAGTTGTTTTAAACAAATTGATTTCACCATTAAAATCTTCCTTAAAACTAGTGAATGTTTGCTTAATTGATGATTCATGCTGGTCAAGATTTTTCTTATTATTATTTTCAATATTTTCAATTCGCTTTAAAACATTATCAGTAGCGCTTTTAAAAGTAATTTCCTGCTTTGCTACCGTTTCTTGAAATTGCTTTTGATGATTAGTAATTTTCTTACCTAATTGTTCACTTACAGCTTCAATGTTTAATTTAATTAAATTATCAACTTCACTTTTAGAATAAATGGCATATTTAGGCATATTATCATTATTCGTATTCACATTTGGCGTTAGTTGTCGAGGTTGGGCTTGACTAGATTTTGCCTTATCTTTGGGCGAATCAAGACTAGGCTTAACCGAATGCGGGTTTACCGCACTAACGGACTTAACTGAGTTTGTTAAAACTAGAGGGTTCTCAGGATGAGCGGGACTTTGATTTAGTGGCATAATATCTGCTTGAGTATGCTTATCAGCAGTGAATTTATTTTCTTCATGAGCATTTTGATCACCTTGAGCGCCTGTTTCAGTTTGAAGAATATTTTCACCTTGAGTGACAGCCTCAGTTTGAGGAATATTTTCACCTTGAGCGCCTGTTTCAGTTTGAAGAATATTTTCACCTTGAGTGACAGCCTCAGTTTGAAGAATATTTTCACCTTGAGTGACAGCCTCAGTTTGAAGAATACTTTCTGCTTGAGGAATACTTTCAGTCATGGCCTTAGGTTCAGGAAGATCCATGTTGTCAATTTGAAAAATTGGCGCTGGCTTTGAATTTTCTAAATTTGATTTACCTTCAGATTCAGCCATAGACATTTTATTTTCAACATCGGCAATAACATTTTTCTTGATTTCTTGAGATAATTTAGCTTCAGTCAAATTGTTTTCAATCATTTTTTCTTTTATTGACTTAAAGTTATTGGTATTAATTTCAAAACTATGGGCAATTGTATCATTAGGTTTGGCTAAAGAAATATCACTGGGTAAAATGATCGTAATCAACTGATCTTTAGGACAAATTCTAATTAAAGCCTTATCCAAAGTCGAATCAATTTTACAATGTTGTTTAATTAATTCATGCACCGACGATAATATAGTATCTTTGGCCTTATAAACCGATTTATTAAAAGCTGTTTTATTTTCTGGCGAAACTGCTACGGCTAAAGTTGTAAACCACTTATCACCTTGATATCTAACACCAATCTCATGAGGCTTTGCGGTAACTCTGCTTTCAATCGTAAACAATGCAACGTCATCATAAATATCCAAATTACAATTAAGTATTGCATTAGAACGAAAGTTAGCTTTAAAACCAATACTGTCCCAAAACACAAATTTAAAATCAAGATTAAATTTATAAATATTGACGTTATAGGTTTTTACATCACTACTTGTATCTAAATCAAGATCAATAATAGATAAATCGGGTAACCATTGTGGATTAATTTCTTGAGGTAAATTAATTGATTCTAATAATAATTCCATAAAAACTTTCCTCTTGATACAACCCACAGCATTACAATATTAAATTTTAAATTATGACTAATAAATCGATAACAATTTAAATCTAAATTTAACTATTAAATCAAGTGAAACATTACAAAAACATCTTAAATAATGACTACATAAGTATTAACAAACACTACGCAATTAAAATAAAAACCCCCTGAATAAATTCAGAGGGTTTTTTGATAAATAGCTAATTTTTAAATTACTATTTGGCTTCAGCAGGAGCTGCATCACCTTTATCGGATTTTTCATCACATTTTTTTTCACATTTTTTTGCGCATTTTTTGTGACCTTTTTTATGTCCGCTAGCTTCTTTTTTATCAGCTGGGGCGGCACCTTCATCAGCAGCAAATACTGATGGAGCATAACTTGAAACTAAGGTTAAAACCATTAGTAATGAAAAAATATTTTTCATGAAATATTACCTCTTGTAAACGTTGACATTTTAATAATACAACATTAAACCTCTAAAATGATACTTGATAAGTTCAATATGTAAACTAGCGAATATCTTATTAATACTGACTTAGCAGGTGTTTTTAACAATAATCACAGTAGGATTTTACCTATTTTTAACTATAATCAAACAGTTTATTAAAACCAGTTAAAGCTTTGAAACCTTAATTAAGTGATGCTTTTCAATTTAATTTAAATTCAAAATTTAAAACCTGACTATATTTAAATTGTTAAGTAAACTTAAACTATTAAAACGTCACCCTAACCTTATTAATATCTAAGCTTGAATTATAATTTTAACGACCCCTTAAAATATTTTAAATCAATTTGGAGAATTTATCCCTTGAAAAATTTCAAAACGCTTTTAGTAATTTCTTTGAACACTTGTTTGATTTTACTTAGCTTAAGCACCGAAAGTAAATGTCAAGAAACTATTGACAATAACCACATTATTGAAATTAACCAACCGGAAAAACGCAGTTTAACCATTTATCAGAATCATAAAACCCTTGTAAATGAATTTTGTCCAGTTAAATTAAATGATGGCATTAATACTTTAAGATTTCTGAATATTTCCCGTTCGATAATTCCTCAAACCATAATGTTAATTTCAAAAGACAGTAATAAGAATGTTAGTATTATTGAAAAGAGTTTTCATCCAGGATTAGAAAATGCGAAGGATTTATTAGCAGATCAATTCAAACAGAAAAATTTAACTGTAAATTATCTCGGCAACAATGAAAGTAAATTCTCTGGAAAAATAATTGATAATAATCTATTAGTTGACAATAATGAGTTAATCATACTTGAACCCAATGGCAGATATTATTTTACAATCAAAGATTTTCAAGATAATAGCCTGCTTATTCAGAACAACTTTCAACCATTTTTAAACTGTAAACTTAAAACCAGTAAATTGGATAATTACAATTTAAATTTAAGTTATTTGATGGATGCGATTAATTCCAATTTTGAACATCTGATTATTTTAAATAACAGCGATTCCGAAAAACTCTTGAGTTTTAATACTCAAGCCATTATCCAAAATACTGGTGATCTGGAATTAAATAATGTTAGTTTAAATCTGGTTGTGGGCAATTTAAATTTTGGCAATCTCTATTCGTCGCGAGCTAAAACAATAAGCGCTTATCAAGGTTCATCTCAATTTGCACTTGCTGCAGCGCCAGCTCCTGGAGGTGGTGGCGCAAATCAAAGTAACATTGATGCTACCGATTTAGATAATTATTATATTTATAATTTACCCAATACCTTTAACTTTACCAAAACTGAAACTAAGTCCATCAATCTAATTAATAAAGATAATATTACTTATAAAGATTACTGCGTTTACCAGGACAATATTAATGAATACAGTACTAATTATATGGCCGAAGATCCGCCTTATAACAACGCTGATAATTACATAGAATTTGCCAATAATACTAAAAATAACTTAAATATTGTAATACCAAAAGGCTTAGTTCAAGTCTATAAAAAAAATCATGATAATCAACTCGAATTTTTGGGCAGTGATAGTGTAAATAACGTATCCCAAAATCAAGATGTAAAGCTAAAAACTGGTCAATCCTATGATGTTAAGGTTAAAAGAAAAATTGTCGGTAAAACATTTTCAAAAAACAGTATCGATAATCTTACCGTAGTCGAAATTCAATATAAAATTCAAAATTTTAGCAAACTTAAACATGACTTAAATTTTTATATAGCTTCATACGATAAGGATCTTATCATTCAATCAGCTGATCAAAAATATACTTCCACTGGATTTAACAAATACTTATTTAATTTTTCCCTTAAACCTAATGAGACAACTCTGCTAAACTTAAAGGTTAAACTAGCTAATCGCAAATCAATTTATTGACAAGTACTATGACAACGAAACGCAAAACTAAAAAGAAAAAAAATAACCGTTTTTTTAAACTGCTAATTTTAATTATATTTTTTAGTTTTCTTGGTATTTCAACTTTAGGATTTTTATATTATTTAAAAATCAAGCATGAATTGCCTAATATTGAAATTGTCGAAGACTATAAGCCAATTGAATCAATAGAAATCATGGATCGAAATGATAAACAAGTCTGCATTATTGAAGGCGATGATTCCAGAAGAATAATTCCGCTTAATCAAATATCCAATCAAATGCAACAAGCAATGCTGGCGGCTGAAGATCATTATTTCTTTGAACATCATGGCATTAATTTTGTTAGCATTATTCGAGCACTATTTGTTAATTTACAAGCTCATAAAGTTGTTGAAGGTGGATCAACAATTACCCAGCAACTAGTTAAAAATCTATTTTTTGGCGATAGCGGACGAACTTATGATCGCAAGATTAAAGAAGCTATAGTATCTTTTGAAATTGAGCGCAAATACAGTAAAGAAAAAATTCTCGAATTATACTTAAATCAGGTCTATTTTGGTAATAATGCCTATGGCATCGAAAAAGCTGCTTGGAAATACTTTAACTGCGCTGCTAGTCAGCTTGATCTTGCTCAGTCAGCATTTTTAGCCTGCTTGGTCAAGGCACCTTCGGAGCTTGGATCTCGCGTACATCGCCAAGCAGCCATCGAAAACCAGCAAGAAATTTTACAAAAAATGGTTGAATACGGCTATATAACTGACTCACAATACAACAAAGCAATTAAAGAAAAATTAATTTTCAAAAGTGGTACTAATCCTTACTCCAAATATCCTTATTATATTAGCTATGTAGTAGAACTATTAAAGTCACGTTTTGGTGAAAATGATCTAAGACACCAGGGCTTAAAAGTCTATACTAATCTAGACCCAAATGCTCAAAGCAGTGCCGAAAAAGTGCTTAATGAGTCTATTAAACACGCACCTAAAGGAATTTCCCAAGCTGCACTTGTATCAATTAATGCTAGCGACGGAGCCGTTTTAGCTATGGTTGGTGGGGTTGGCGATTATTGGAAGTCTCAGTTTAACCGGGCAACCAATCCCCATACAATTGGTTCTGCTTTTAAACCATTTGTTTATTTGACAGCCCTGCTCGAAGATAAAATTGATTATGATACGATAATTGATGATGCACCAATAACCATCAAGCAATCCTGGGGCTTACCTGATTACTCGCCCAAGAATTATGATCACCGCTTCTTAGGCAAAATTACGGTTGCTCGAGCTCTCGCCGGATCACGCAACGTGCCCGCTATTAAAATTGCTCAATTAGCCGGAGTCAACAATATTGTTGAAACGGCTAATCTTGCTGGTGTAACCACTAAAATTGAGCCTAATCTATCTATTGCCTTAGGCTCATGTGCCATTAGCCCACTCGATATGGCTAGCGCTTACAGTACTTTTGCCCGTTATGGCATCAAAATTCAACCAACCGTAATTCGTAAAATTGAGAATTATCACGGTAATATATTGTTTGATGGTGAATATAAAACTGATCGAGTGTTCCCGGCACAAAAAATATCTCAATTAATTGAATTAATGATTGGTGTAGTAAAATTTGGTACTGGTCGTGGTGCCCAATTAGCCGATCGTCCGGTAGCGGGCAAAACTGGAACAGCTGATCAATCTAAAGACATCTGGTTTGTTGGCTTTACTCCGGATTTAGTAACTAGCACTTGGGCTGGTAATGATCAAAACTTACCGATTGCAGGATCGCACGTAACTGGTGGCGATATCATGGCGCAAATTTGGCGTAAATATAATGAAGAATATTACAAAACCCATATCATGCCAGCCGGAAAATTCATTTTAGTTAAACATGAAGACAAAAAAATTATGGCTCAAGATAATCTTAATAATGACAATACCCAAAATCTTAGCAATAATCCTTTAAATAATTCGAAAACTGATGAAAATGGTCAATTACAAAAAGATGATATTATAAAATTGCTTAAGTCTTCATCGAACAGTGACCCAAAATTACAAAAAGAACAATTAAACATTATCGAAACTCAAAAGCAAAGCAATACTGAAACCAATAACGAATAAATATGAAAACGATCACAAATCCTAACTTTAAAAACTCTAAAGCTATTACCATTTGGATTTTAATATCTTTATCAGTAATGCTTTTGCTATTTTGTTTAACCCGAACTAAAGTATATGGTGGGTATAATTTATTTTTAAATGGTAAATCTGAAGTCATTGGTGCCAAAGTCTATATTGACAATAAATATTATGGCCAATTGATCAATAAAGACGAAAGCGGACTTGGCGGGGGATCATTTTGGGCAAGGATTAAAAACGGTCATCATTTTCTCCAAATAATAAAAACTGGTTACCTATCTTTCAGTAAACCCTTTAACATGAATGAAGAAGAATATATTGGTATTGAATTAAAACCACTTAAAAACTGAGGATTAAAGATATCGAAACTATACTAAACTCAAAATTTCTAGGTCTAATTGGTATAACCAGCATTTTGTTATTGGCTTATATTCTATCTAATGATCGTAAAGCCATAAATTACCGACTAGTTATCACCGGCTTAATCCTGCAGTTAAGCCTAGCGGTTTTTGTCCTTAAAGTTGAATTTGGTCAAAATTTATTTAAGCAAATTGGCGACCTTATAACCAGTTTACTAGGTTTTTCTGACGAAGGTGCTGGTTTTGTCTTTGGCTTTCTGGTTAAAGAACCGCAAAAACTAAGAAGTATGTTTGGTATTGGATCAGAATATATTTTTGCCTTTCGCGTTGTCCCCACGATTATTTTTGTATCTAGCCTAGTTAGTATTTCTTATTATTTAGGAATTATGCAACGCATCGTTAAAGTTGTCGCTAAATTTGTAGCCTGGCTTATGGGAGCTAGCGGTGCTGAAGCCTTATCCAATGCAGCTTCGGTATTTGTGGGTCAGGTCGAAGCTCAATTACTAATCAAACCCTATGTTGCCTCAATGACTAAATCTGAACTATTAGCCTCAATGGCAGGATCCATGGCCTGTGTATCCGGTGGCGTCCTAGCTGTATACATCGGTCTTGGGATTAAAGCTTCCTATTTACTAACAGCAAGCATCATGGCAGCTCCAGGAGCTTTAGTAATTTCAAAAATAATTTACCCGGAAAAAGAAATTTCTAAAACCAAAGGTAGTGTCAAATTAGAAATTTTAAAAACCAATGTCAATTTAATTGATGCTGCCAGCCATGGCGCAAGTGATGGTTTAAGAATCGGCTTAAATGTAGTAGCGATGTTAATCGCTTTTATTGCCTTAATTTCCTTAATCGATGCCAGCCTAGCCTTTCTATCCTTCCAACTTACTTATTTGGGAATTCATTTACACAACTTTGGCTTTACCAGTGACATTGTCAAGCTAAAAGACATTTTTGGCATTTTATTTTCACCAATTGCCCTTATCTTAGGTGTTCCAGTTAACGATATTCAAGTTGTGGGAAAATTAATGGGCGAAAAATTAGCGATAAATGAATTTGTTGCCTTTAGTGATTTGTCACGTATGGTCAATCATTTAACCACTGAAACTCTTTCCAAAAGAGCCGAATTAATTGCTAGCTTTGCCTTATGTGGCTTTGCTAATTTTTCTTCAGTGGCCATTCAAGTTGGTGGCATCGGTGAAATTGCTCCCAGCCGCCGTCAAGATATTGCCAAATTAGGAATGAAAGCCTTACTTTGTGGCACTATGGCAAGTTATCTATCTGCAGCAATAGCCGGTTTATTAATTTAACCAATTATTATTTTCCAACTTATGGATTTACAAACTTATGGATTTACAAACAAAAAATCTTTAAATTTTTGCCAGAAAGTTCGATTCTTTAAATTAGCTAATTCCTTTCTGGTATCAGCTAACCTTTGGGCTAAACGACTATTATCTTCTTCAACAGCTTCAACAAGATTTTCTAAAATATGAGTTTGTTTTTTATGTTTCATTAGTGATGTCATAAGAATAGTTCTTTCTTCATTAGCCTGTGCTAGTTCAAACTCCATAAGTTTTAATTCATGATTTTCTTTTTTTAACACGGCAATTTCTTGCAAAGCCCAATACTGTTCAAGATTATCAACTTTTAACTTGGTATTTTCTTTAAGCAAGTCAGTTATTTTATCTAATAAAGCAATTGATCGACGTTGAAGATATTGAACCTCATCTTTTAATAACCCAGTTTGTTCATTATCTTTATATTTTTGAATCAATTCTAATACTTGACGTCTTACCCTCTTTTCATTTGCGCTATTAATTTTATAATCAGGAGAAGTTGATACTACTTCTTGAGCCCATTGAAAAATATGATCAAGCCCATCTAAGGACATTGAATTAGTATCAGAGCTGGCTATCGTATGTTCTAACATTTCAGTCATATTTATTTTGGCTAGTTGTTCAGTGCTCACGCTTAATCCCCCTAAAGTTTGATACTATAATACCAATAAAATGACAAATAATACAACTATATTTTAAATTATTTTTATATTCACCATTTAATTGTTAAAACAAAAACCAAAGCAAGATATCTATTCTGTATCCAACAGGCTCTCTAAAACTTGATTTCCTTTAATGCTTTAATCTTTAGACTCAACAAGAATCAATGAAGTCAACAAGATTCAAGTAATTAAACTTCAATATAAATTTTTACTTTGCAACAATTAAAAGTTTTTGCCTGATTCTATATAAGGTATATAAATAACTAAATAGTAATCCTATCTGAACAATTAAGGCTGGAATCACCTGAGCTTTGTCAACAAGCATTATAATGATGGCATCTAAATTTATGAGCACCCAAATTGGCAGGATTAACTTTTTAAAATTTAAGACTTCATTCTTCAGGCTATAAATTATTGCTGAAGCTAAAGTAAAAACAGCTAAATCATAATACAGCAAATGTGGTGAAATCACCGGTAAGATAAATATTCCTAAGATATAAATATAAGGGAAATTATTAGGATTGTCTTTAAGCAATTTACAACAGTAATATAAACAACTTAAAGACAATAACAATGCCAGAAAATAAATTACTTGACGAACATTTTCGCGCATATAATCCGGAACGGTAACTAAAAAACAACCAATAAAACTTGAAATAAGTTTGCGCGAATAGGCTAAATTATTTACGGTAAAGATACTATCAAAGACTTTAAAACTAACCAGCCAGGTCGCAAAAACTTTTTGACCTATTAACCGGCAAACCATAATTATCATTGAAATAACTGCTAACACCATGCCAAAAATAACTTGAGGTTTTTTAGTCAATAAATACGAGCCGGATACAAGTAAGGCAATCGGTAAATATTGGGGTTTTAAAAGCGTACACCCCAGCCAAAGACCAGCCTTAAAATAAGCTTTTTGTTTTAAACAATAATAACTTAAACTTAACGGTAGCATTCCCAAGCAAATATTAACTTGACCAGTTAAAACTGTTATCACTACTGGAAAAAAAAGTATATTGCGATAAACTAGATTCCAGGATTCGAGCTGATAAAGCTGAGTAATTTTTTTAATGCTAAAATTTAAGGCTAGTAAAGATAAGCTTTGCCAAAAAAATAAAGCTTGCCACAATGGCAAAAAACTTAATGGCGCAAAAATTAAAGCTGTAACTGGAGTGTAAAAGAAAAATGTATTCATTTGCTTGGATAAATTAGGCAAAAGTTTATGCACATAGTAATGAAACCCAGAATCACCTGTAAAATCAGGGTTGCTCGGATTTAAATACAGATTATCCGTTAAATTATGACTAACTAAATAACCGGCTATATAAAAGGTATGGGAAAAATCCAAATATTCAATTAGTTTTTTATGCCCAAAATCTTCATAAGCTAACATGGCAAGAACCATACCGGTAAAAAAGATTACATTAAGCTTAATGTTAAATTTGAGCATGGAATATATACCTGTTAATCGCAAAATAATACAAACCAACTTGAGAATCGAAAGTTGGACTAACATATTAACAATATTTTATCAAAAAATATAGCCAACGATTTAAAAATCTAAAGGTTTATGAAATCACTCTTTCGCATTGAGGCTATATACCAAAAGCCTAACTTAAGCAGACTTTTCAGAGCCCAAAAAAATATCCATATTCATAAGGAAGTCCGCTGATAAGTCTATATTATTTAGCAATTTTTACAGATAAAGCCTAGCATTTAAAATTTATTTGTCGATTTGTTACCGGACTTATTTATATTACGAGATATGGATATTAATAAAGTCAATCAGGTTTGAGCAACAGATATAACATACGTGAAGTACAATCAAGGTAAATTATATTTAACTTCTGTTATGGACTGGCATAACCGTTATATACCTCAATGGAGATTATCAAATACTATGGATACTGATTTTTGCCTTGATTCCTTAGATGATGCTTTAGAAATACATAAGTCATTAATATTTAATACTAATCAAGGGAGCCAATATACAAGCGATATCATCGACTGCTTTAAAGCAGCAGTTTCGCTCTCGATTAATAAAACTTATTTGCGACTAAGGTTGGGATGCTTCGTGGAACATTAACAGTGCAAGAGCGAACCTAGTAGTAAAGCAAGCTGTAAATGCTATCAAAGCCAAAAACATATAGTGCCACATGCTAAAACGGCTATTGTAATTAGTATCATTGCTAAAATCAAAAAATTGACCATTTTTATTAGCAAGTGGCTTGCAAATAAAAAACACAGTAGCACCAGGATTTGTCGGTTAATTGGTCAACATTAGTAATAGTGCCGTCAATTGAAACTGTTTGAGTGCCATTATTAGGCTGACTACTGTAAGCCTCAGTTACATGGCAGGTACATTCTGAGCATTAGCAGCAATGCTAAAAAAAAAGACTCAATACAATCAAACAAATCGAATAAATTAAACGAATTGTATTGCTTGCTAAAACTTAAAAAAAATAGCCTGCCTAATATTTTTGTTTGAATTGTGAATGGACATCACGTCATTTACTCACGGATGATAGTCTTGACCACTCTGGAAGTGTGTACTTGAGATACCAGTGGGAGATTCAGCATAAGGTCAGGGTGAATCTTATGAAAAAAAAATCACGTAGGAATTGTACCGTTACTAAATATACAAGTACCTTAAATTGTAACGTAACATTAATAGTGTAACAAAGACGACATAAGACGCGACCGATTAGCCGAGTCTGGTATCGCCTATCATATACAGATGGACTTGTATACGTGAACTTAAAAAACAAATAAATAAAGAAACTATAATTACATTTTCTTGTACTTTAACCCGTCAAAATTTATATATAAGCCAGTATAGGTACATTTAGTCGATAATTTGTCTTATCGTTAATAGAGTATACGTAGGCTTATTTAGTGTTATACTAAAGTAAACTAGTCCAATTTAGGAGATTAAGCCATGGATTTATTTCAGTATTTTGAAGAAGAACATAAATATATTGAAGAAAGATTATCGGAATTAGAAAAAAGTTATCAGAATTGGTCTAGTGAAAGAGTCTTTGTCCGCGTAACTAAGTTATTTGAGGCTATAGCCAACCATTTTGACAAACAGGAGTCTTTATTGCTCAATGAACTTAAACAAATCACTGATTTATCGGCTATTATCAACGAATGTACGCGTGACCGAGAAAAAATCCTCGCGGATATTGACGATTTAGTAATGGACCACATTGATAGTTCAGAATTTCACGATAAACTTTCCAATTTACTCAAAGATATTCGTAAACACATAAGTTTTTCTGACGCAAAATTGTACAAAGAAATTAAAACCCACATTTCTCAGGAAAAATTAGCTAAACTTAACGACTTAATTAAAGAAAAAATATTTAGTTAAGCGATTTTTTTTAGTCTCAGTAGAAAAATGGCCATTCTCTATCGCTCTTGAAAATCAAGGTTTTAATGAATGAGCAAATCACTTTCATACAGATCATGTCTACATGCACGAAAGTACTGCTATTTTAAACTTTTGGCTTTACGTATCCAGGTTGATTCTTTCTCGACTTTACAATGGATCTATATAAATGTAAAAGGAGGTTATACTAGCGCACTGAACCTAACGGCTCACATTTAATAATAATTAATTCTTAAAACAGTCACTACTGTTTCAGCGATTCCAGTCATTAAATTATTTAACTGAAAATAGTTGTATTGCATAAATCGCTGATAATAGGCATTCCTCAATTTGAAAAGAACTTCCTGTAATAGTAAACAGCTTCTTAACCAGCCATGGCTGCGTCTTTTTCAAATGGGTTACGGAATGAATCGCTGCATGTTCTCAATTTAATTTGCCAAAAACATTTAAGCTTTAACCAGCGCAATCTAGTTTTGCAAAATATTGGCAGATCGATAATTTCATTAGCTTTAAGTTAGGAATTTTTGTTAAGTCAACCTCAATTAACTCCTAATACTAAAGCCAATGTTTATAACTGTGATCAAATAATTCCTGATTATATTATAGCTTTCTGCTGTTTATTTAAAGTCTAAAATAATTGTTAACCGGCTAAACACTTAATTAAAATTGTTTAACTTGTTTGTCAAGCATACATTAATTACAATGGTTTTATATTAAAGTATTCATGAGTGTAAAATTTTTATGGAACATCTAACCGGTTTAGTTGCAGTTGTAATGACATTTTTAGTTCCGCTGGCGTTCATTTTTTGTGGATATAAATTGTTAAAGCCAATTATTGATCTTCTGATAAAAAAACTTGATCCTAATGCAGCAATTACTACCGTTGAAAACAAACCAGAATTGTTAAAATTAAATCAAGAGCTTGAAGATTATAAGCAAAGGGTTTTGCAATTAGAAGAAAGTCATAAATTTATGGAAGATTTAGTTTATAAACAAACTGTAAACAAATAATTATTCTAAAACCTATTGCACTTTAACCAAGTAAATCCATCATATTCGATTTACATAGACCAGAGCCTATACCAAGCTCATTTAAAAGTTTAACAACAAACATAGGTTACTAATTAAGTTACAGCAATAAATAATGATACTAATTTACAAGTCATAGGTGTCTCAGCTTCAGCTAATAATGCCATAATTATTCTTGATTCTAATTCAATCACTTTAACAAGTTACTTATTTTCAAGGAATCTAAATTCAACAGAATTTATCGTTACAGGCATTAACAATAATCAAATTCAAACCCTATTAATTGGTGGTAGTGAAACTTCAAACTACAATTCTTGGTTGGCATGATTAGATTTCTGCTGAGTCAATGCGAGTCAGTTCCATCATACAAGTCAGAATATCGAAACAGCTAATAAATAATTTTCACATCATTTGATATGAAATTTTCTTTAACAACTTTACTTAAAGTGGGAAAAACCGCAAGTCATAGCGTAATTGTCCTAAAGACTTTTAGCCTAAATTGTTTTAATTTAACTTATAAGCTCAAAAATGCTCAAAATCTACGTTAATGCCATATGAGATTTATCGAAATGATTATTGTTAATATAACCAAATATCTTACCTTAATAATTCTAACGCTAGTAATTATGGCGATAAATGTAACAATTGCTTTAGCTCAAAGCGTAAACGATATAAATACGCCACTTATTCCGGGCGCATTAAGTTCTGGTCCTAATATGGTTCCCATGTCTGGACCATTGCCACCGATGGGATCTGGAGCAACACCCGTACCAGTAAATCCAGGTATGCTTGGACAACCAACTATCGTACCCTGGGTTAATAATGTACCAGCCAACACTATGGGTATCAGTAATTCAAATATGAATTTATCCATTTCGCCAGCTAGTACTTTTACCCCAGGTCAGTTAGGCCCAAGTTTGACCGGTCAAATTCCTGGACCACCTTCAACACCTGGGTCAAATCCAGGATCGCTAACTATGTCAACATCTGGTTATGGGCAAAGTGCTGTTAACGTCAATGTAAATTATGGTGGTGGCCTACCCAATGGCGTGGCACCGATTAATCGTCGTGGCGGTCAAAGTACACGTGATTTTGGTTTACCCAAATATAATGGATCCTTAACTACGGATTTTGGTCAAAACTTAGCCACTAATCCTAATATTGCTATTCAACCTCAATATTCTCAGGACGGAACCAGAGCGGCTCAATATCCTGGTCAAATCAATTCTTTTAATCGCAATCCTAATTTAGCTAATGCTCAAGAAACCCTACAACTATATGGTTCACAAATATTATTTAAAGGACCAAATAATCCACCTCAAATGACTATTGCCCCCTACTAACAGGCTCTAAGGAGACTACCCAAAATGTTAAATCTAAAATTACTTAATGCTTCATTACTTGCAGTTGTTGTAAGTTCATTCATTGGTCAAGCAGTTTTTGCCCAAAGCATAACTGACCCAACAACCCCACTTATTCCTGGTGCGTTAGGCAGTGGGCCGTTTATTCCGCCACCACAAGGAGCGCCACCAGCGCCAGGTGATGGCTCAACACCACTACCAGTAACGCCAGGCATGGGCGGTCCATCAACACTTTTACCCTGGGTACCAGCTATGCCAGCCAACTCCATCGATTCACTCAATTCAGGGATTCCGCTACCAGTTGGCCCACCAGTAGCTACACCACCTGGAGTGTTAGGGCCGATGTTAACCCCTTTTATCCCCGGACCAGCTTCAACTCCTGGACCTAATCCAGGATCTTTAATGACTCCTTTATTAGATAATGGTGGTCCTGGCGATTTTAATGCAGCTCAAGGCACTTTAGTTAATCCGGGTGGCGGATTACCGGGAATGGGTGGCTACAATACAACTATAAACACCATTCGCCGTGGTGGTCAACAAACTCATCAATGGGAATTACGTGGTCGCAATGCCGGTATGATTCCAGGCTCTGGTGATGGTAGCCAAGGCGAAGTTGAAGAACTTGGTCCATATGCTGGTTGGGGTGTTCCCTTTGGTGTACCAACCGGTGATGGTCTACGCAACAGCTCGATTGACTTAGGTGGTGGTATGCAAATGAAAGTTGGTGGCGTAACGGTACCAACCGGCAATACCATATTGGATTATGGAACCAATGCCATGCGGGGCAATCCAATAATGGGTCTAGGAGCTCAACGATCTTTTGATTTCGGCCAAGGCTTTAGAAATAATGGCATTTACAGTAATGCCACTACTGATTATGGCTTTCCCTATCAACAATTTAACCCCGCTAACGTAGGACCGCAAGCAACTGGTCAATTACTGCAACCAACAGCAATTGAAACTAACTTCTAAATTAAGTGTTAAAGATAAGGGGGGAATTTACGTAAGCCAATGGGAATTCTCCCTCTTGTCCAAGACACAAGTATTCAACTATTATTCAATCACGTTCAAGTTTCAAAGATTTTTTAGGATTTAAGTAAATGACTAAGGTTTTAAAAATAAATAAAATTTTTAAATTAATAAGTTTAAGCCTTATAGTTCTTTTAACTTCACTAAATTTTAATCTTAAAGTAATGGCTCAGCAAGGTATCCCTAATAATGCCCCAGGCATTACCAATAACCAAGTAAATTCTTATGCTAATCCTTATATAAACAATAATTCTGCTAATAATCTTCAATCCGTTCAATCTTTTCGTCAGTCAGCCTTTAATTATTTAACCAATAACCCAAATTTAACTAATAATCTTATGAATAATTCAATACCAGTAAATACTGTAAATAATAATTTAAACAATACCTTACCAAACCCAACTGGTTTGCAACAATATAATATTGCCATGCAACCACATTTTGATCAGTCCAGTCTGGCCATGCCCAATGCCAATGCTCCTGAGACCCAAGTTTTAAGCGCTGGAGTACAAACTCAAGTAATTAAAACCAGTACCAGAAGATCCGGATTTTCTAATATTTTGAGTGCTGTTGCCGGATTTGGTTTTGGACCTATGCTTTACAGTACATCAATTCGACCTAATTATGGTAATCCTTTAGGACTAGCCTTTCAAGGTCTTGGTTATACAGGTTTTGGTACTAGAAATGGCTTTAGATATTAAGCTTAATTTACAAAGGTGAAGAATATGAAATACCGTTTATCAATTACCCTACTTTCCACAATACTTTCAATAGTTTCATTGAATTCAGCTTATGCTGGTGAAGCTGGTGGAGCCAGATTTAGTTTTGCCCCAAATGTCTGGGGCGGTGGAGTTAAATCAGCTGGCACTCCAGAACCACCAATAGTTCGCAAAAAAGCGGTAGCGCTATGGCATCCCGTGCAAGTTGCCAAACGCGCTCCCAGTGTCCCACACGATGCTTCGTTCTTAGGCTTAGACAACGAGGTTTTAGCTAATCGCGTGCCACAGCCACAGGTATCCACAGCAACACAAGTAGCTATAGCACCAACTTATGCTCAAGTATTGCCACAAATGACAGCTAAGCCAATGAACGGTGCCTTTAAGTCAGCTTTTGGCAAGCCTATAGGCAGCGAACCAGCTCCGCAAATTGCTATAGCTCATAGTTTACCTGTAGCTTCTGTAGCCATTCCATCTGTCAGTGCTCGTTTAGCCTCTAAACCAGCTATTCGACACTATAATAACAGTCGATCTATGCTTGCTCATGCCAAGAGCCTGAATAGTAGTAATGACAGTTATGGCAAAAATTTTGGTTATGTCCCGCAAGCTGGAATATATAGTGGTGATGGTCAACACGTATCAACCAGTACGCAAGTACATGCTCAAATTATCAAACATTAGAACTCTTTTATAACTTACATTCGTTAAATCAAATTATATAACACACATTACTGGAGGTAATAAATCATGGTAACCACAATTAAAAATACAACTAAGAAACTTCTTGCTTCACGCATGTTCAAGGTTGCCGCTCGAGTGGGTTTCCTCCTTGCGCCACAACTAGCTTTACTGGCACTTGGTGTTTATGACCAAGCCGTACATGCACAAGGCTTAGTCGGAGCACCGGTCGATCCTCGCTATGGGCAATCCAATGAAGTCGGTCAATTAGCTGACTTTGGCTATGATACAGCTCGTGATATTTCGCGGGTAGTAACTGCCTTATCGACAATTCCTTCATCGATGGCCGGGATGAAAATAGCCTTTGGTCAAAGAGATGGTGGAGAATCCGCAATGAACGTAGCTAAAGGACTAGGGATTGGATTTGGCGGGCCAACAGCCGTCCACTTAATCGGGACTTTTGCAATCAACAACTTTGGTGGACTTGGTGGTGGTCTCTAATCAAAAGAGATTAGTTTTTAATTAAAAAAATGTCGATATCTTGAATTAAAAGATATCGACATTTTTAACTTGAAGTGGGAATTTCCCCAATGACAATTAATAACCTTTTAGTTAAACTAAGATTAATAGAATATATACCCATATTTAACTTTATCAGGCTATGCAAAAATTCGCTAAACAAATAATAATCATAAGCTTATTCCTCTCCACTATTTTTCAAGCGGGAATAAATATCAGCGCTTTAGCCCAAACGTCAGAGCCACCACCTGGATACGGAATGAATAGCGGTGAGGCTGTACCCACGGGAACTGCCGCTCAAACTCAGCCAACCGATCCGGCCAGCCCCTACTATAATCCTCAAACGACTCTAATTCAACAAGCTGCTGAACAAAATGCCTATGGCACGATGTCCCAAAATGTGAATAATTTACTGGTTGGTAACACCTATCTTAATCAATATAATTCAACCTATTTAGGACTTCATGCATTTTTTGGCAATGACATTGTCGGCAATTTATTTTCTAATATTGGTCAATTATTTGGCAAATGGTTAACTGAATTAATTGATGGTTGGGTAGCCCAAGCCGCTCAGTTTTTAACTGCCTTTTTAAGAACTTTTGTCTTAAATCCTAACATTGCCGTAAACGGAATAGCGACGACTCCTGGAGGCCCAACTACTAATGATGGTATTAGCCAATACATTCGTGAAGGCGCTAATGTCATGTATGGTATTGCTATTGATTTATTATTACTGTTATTTATTTTATGTATCTGGCGCTATTGGGTAGATGCTGCCTGGAGAGGCAATAACAATTTAATGGGAGCTGTTGGCCGACTTATATTTACTTCAGGTTTACTTTTAGCCTGGCCAACCTTATATGCTTTTGAGATTCAAATCACTAATGAAATGATTAAAGCCATTTATTTTGATTCAACTTCACAGGTTTTAATGCTAGATTCAGCTATAGCAGCAGCAATCAAAGGCGGTTTAGTGGCTGGTGGCAGTTTATTAGTTAATGCCTTTGCTCCCGTATTAGGAGCAACCCTTGGTGGTGTTGCGGCGGGATCAATTGGTGGTGCTTTAGCTGGTGGCGTTGGTGAAGTAGTATCCTATGCCGCCTTAGTTATATATTTAATTCTTGGTGTTGCCTTAATCTCCGAGTTGATTTATATTTTAGTCTTAAAAGCTATTCAAACAGCTTTATTAACAGCTCAATATATGTTTGCGCCAATATTTCTAGTATTTATGGCCACTCCCGACACCGAAAACATTGCCAGTGGCTTTATTCGCTCTTTTGTTGAAGTCAGTTTATGGACATTCGTCTGGGTTGGTTTATTAAAAGTATTAGTTATTATTATATTTTCAGGCTATAATCCCTGGGGACAAATTGTCTTATGCGTTGGCATTTTACAAATAATGATTCAAGTTCCTTCATTTTTATCTAGAGCTCAAATTAGTCCTATGTCCGATTATATTTCCGCAGGAATGGTAACCGGCGGTCTCGTATCAATGGCTCAATCCATGGGCAAAGCTGCTCGCGCTCGCACCGGTCAATTTTTTGACTGGTATACCAATCAAAGATTTGCCGCTGCTGGCATGCCTCAATCCCAAACTGTAGATTTAAATAATTTACCTAATGGCGTATCTAATCCTGGACTTTTAAATAATTTAAGAGATAGATCAAGAGGTAAGGATCCCAATAAAGGCGGAGATGGTAGCGTTAATCTTGGTGACGGCAAAGGTGTCGAATTTCCCAAAGACGCCAATGGCAATCCTATTAAACCACCACCAGCGGTAAAAACCCCAACCAAACCAGGTCAAGGAGGCAAAGATGGTAATAAAAAACCAACTGGTACCGAAAATACAGATAATCCTAATGGTAAAAATGTCAATCCAATTGATCCAAATGCCGCCAAAAAACCTGGTGAAAATCCAGCCAGTACAGACGCCAGTAAACCAAACAATTTAAATGCGGCTGGAAATAAGGCTAATTCAGGTTCTACTGGTACGCCGGCGGCTAATATTGGAACAAGTGCTGGTAAAACCGGTAATTCCGTATCCTTGCCAGGCAGTCCGGTTAATAGTAGCAAAACTGGAACTGAAATAAACTCAGCTAGTGGTACTAATAACGCTAAGACCGGTAACAACAGTAATCTTAATACTGCTAATATAACTACCGCTCCAGTTACTCCACCCGTCAAAGCTCCAACCAAGCCAGGGGTTCCGACTACGCAAAATCCTAATGCCAGCAAAAATATTAACCCAGCTGGTGCTAATAACGGCAAAGAAGATGGTAAAACCAATTTAACCAATGAAGAAAGTAAAAATATTACCGGACTTAATGCCACTGATAAAAATGGTATAACCAGTGAGGCCAATGCAACCAGCAAAGATACTGCCTCCAATGCTCAAGCTATTGAACCAGGAAAAACCAATACCAATGGAAACACTCAAACAACTAACGCTGGCTTAACTAATGGCAATACCGACCCTAGTAAAATTGCTTCAAGTAAAAACCCATTACTTGGCCCAGATGGCAAACCACTTGGCAGTTTAGCTAATGGCGCTAACAATAATCCAGCTAATAATCTAAATGGCATTGGCAACGCGGGACAAGTTACCGTTCCACCTGTTAAAACCAGTCAGACCCAAAAAG
>JAKAZS010000038.1 GCA_021815785.1 bacterium | reverse complement strand
TCCTAAAATATCAAGATTGTAACTTCTTAAGGCTTTTAGCGTAAGTAAAGTGTGGTTGATAACCCCAAGTTTGTTATTGGCGACAATAATTACTGGTGCGTTTAATTTTTTCATAAGATCTATTATCAAAGCCTGTTCATTAATTGGCACCATTACCCCGCCTGCTCCTTCGATAATTAAAGGTTTAAATTTAACTGGTTCTGGTAATATTATTTTATTTAAATCAATTTGGATATTCTGTTGTTGAGCAGCAGCATGAGGAGAAATGGGTTCATCAAGTAAATAAGTTTCTGGCCAAAAATGAGAATCTGGAAACTTGGTTACTGCTTTAATCCAGTTGGTGTCAGTACCCTCTATAGCTCCAGATTGAATTGGTTTCCAGTAGCTGGCTTTTAAACCAGATATTAGTAAAGCACTTATAAAGGTTTTGCCCACGTTAGTATCGGTTCCGGTAATGAAAATATTATTCATTTCTAATCCTTTAAACTCATCAATAATTATAAATTACTTTTAGACTTTAACTGTTAATAAATTTCGGGTTAATTCTTAAAATTTTCAAGAAACATATTTTGCCAATTAACCTTTAAAAGAGTTCATGATAATACTGTAAAATTTGATCAAGACAAAACTGTGTCTGTAAAATTGGTAAGGCATGATTAGCCCCTAATTTAATGACTAATTTAACATTGGTTAATTTTAAAACGGTTTCAAAATATGTTTTTAATTGTTCTGATTTATTGACATTAATAATTTTATCTTTACTGCCATGGATGATTAAGACATTTGGTTTGACTTTCAAACTTGATAAATTTAATGACACCGACTCAAGGAAGGTCAGATCGTTATTTAGTTGGTTGTAATTAAGCTTTTGTGCATTTAAACCTTGACTTAAAGTATCAGTAGCTAAAGGCAAACCACAATTTTTGCGAAATTCACTTATTAGTGTTAAAGGATTATTTTTTAATTGAGTTTTCATGCGCTTAATTATGGTTAATTCATATTTTTGCTCAATTAAGTCAGTTGAATAAAATCTAGCAAAACTACCAATAATTACGAAAAGCTTTGATTGTTCAATAATTTCCTGGGGCACAAAATGCAAACCAAGTGAATGAGTAATCACGATTAATGGATTATGTTTATCATTTAAGATTTTTCGATAATTATCAAGGATTACAGCACTTTGAATCTTTAAAATGTCGGTTTGACTATTGTCTAGCTGATTATAATAATTGCGTTCCATTATTTTAAGATTAGCTGGTTTAATATTAGGATTTGATTGCGTCCACAATGTATAGTCGCTAGCGGCTAATGCCCAGCCAGGATAAATTAGAAAGTGTAATTTATTGAATTGCATATTTATTAGTAAATTCTTTTAAAACCTTAATTAAATACTCAATCTGACTGATTGTATGCTTAGCCGTTAAAGAAAGTCTTATTCTGGGTTGTTGAACTGTGGGTGGTAGTATTATAGGGGCAAAGATTAAATTGGTTAGAAGATAGTTAGATAATTTATAAGTTAAATCAGTTGATTTGAAAATTAAAGGTATAATCTGGGTTGTAGAATTGCCAGTATTAAAACCAAGATTATTTAATTCGTTACGTAATAAGGTAGAAATATTGGCTAAATGTTGCCTTTCATATGTCAGCGTTGGCAATAGATCAAGCGCAGCTTCCATAGAACCTAAAATAGCTGGTGGCAAGGCTGTTGAATATATTAAACTTGAACAATAATTTATTAAATATTCTTTCATAGTAGTACTACAGCCAATATAGGCGCCAAATGAGCCAAGCGCCTTAGAAAAGGTACCAAAAACAATTTGTGAATTATCGGTAACCTCCATTAAGCCTTTCCCCTTATCACCAAATATGCCTGTTGCATGGGCTTCATCGACATAGCAAGTTGCCTTATACTTTTGGGCAAGTTTAATTATTCCAGGTAAATCAGCTATATCACCATCCATACTAAATATGGATTCAGTCACAATAATTATTGGCTTATCCTTAAGCTTTGAATTGGCTAAACTACTAAGTTTTACTTCTAAATCATTAAGGTCATTATGTTTAAATCGTTTAAAATCAGTATACTGAGCTGCCATTATCATACTTTTATGACATAATTTGTCCATGACAATTACGGCATTTTGGCCTAAAGCTTCAAGTACGCCCAGATTTCCGGCAAATCCTGAATTTAGCAGTAAAGCCGATTGTGTTCCTTTTAAGCTTGCAATTTTGGTTTCAATATTTTCATAAACAGTTAAATTTGCTGATACTAATCGCGAAGCTGTAGCACCAATTCCATATATATCAATATATAGTTGACTTTGGCTTTTTAAGGCCGTATTATCAACTAATCCTAAATAATCATTAGAACTATAATTAGCTAATTCGTGGTTATTAATGGTTATTTTATTGCTACTTACCTTATCAATTTGCGTCAGTTTGCGCAAAGTATTACTCGCAACACGATTGTGGATTTTGCTAAGGATCAGATTTTCTAGGGTTGGCATTTTTAATAAATCATAAACTGAGTTAAAAAATATTTTTACATTTTCGACTATTGTAAGGTAAATTAGAAGCAAAACAGATATTGCTTATTTTATAACATTTAAAGTCGCGGTTAATTTACATAGCCTGAAGTAATGGTGAAAATCCGCTGATAAATAAATAAAGAGTCCTTAAAATTTAAGAACTCTTTATTATGCAGACTTTACTGTTGATTTACTAGCTTTATACGGTAATTATCGCATAGCTACTGTTTTAGGGTGGCTAACTTGATGATACATTCCTTGAGCCATATTGCTTTGATAAATAATAGCGCTAGCTTTATATAAATCATTAACTAAATGTTTGACTTTAGCATCATGACTGTGAAGTAATGCTTTGACAGCTGGAACTGAGTTAATTAAAGTAATTATTGAATAATCAGCCTTAATTAAGTTCACACCACTAGTATTTACTTTTTGTTCACTACGATAGCCAACTTTAGTTAAAGGATTAACCAGACTAAAATCAGAATTCATATTGTGGGCAATAGCTATACATTGCCCAGGGTTAATGGCAATTTTGTCATTGTTCACAGTTAAAACTACTGAATTAGCTGATTTATCAATTAAGTTGTAAACCGTTATACCATGTTGATTAGATACCACAAGGGCTAAGGTATTGGCTTTTAGATTTAACTTGGCATTTTTACCGACAATTTGGGTATTTTTATCGGTGTGAATAAGTAATGCGCCATTATTTAATTTATAGAGGTTAACATCACTATTTTGGTCGAGAACTTGGGCTACCTTATTATTTACTGAAGTAGTATAAGCTATCGGTAATATTGTTTGTATATTACTGCTTACCATATTATCTTCGCTTTCATCATTATTATAACCGGTACTCATATTGAATTGTTCAGCATAGCTGGACTTGCTATCGTTAGTATTCAAAGGATTACTGATTAAGGTATTAGTATTTAAAATACTATTAGGTGAACTAAAGATTGAATAGTCAGCAGTCAATGGTGCAGAATTGGAATTAACGTTATTAGCGTTGGCTGCATTACCATTTAATACACCTAAACCAGGTACATTTAATGAAGCTGGAATTGATCCATTAAAGCCAACTGGGTCAGCTGTAATTGTGTCGAATCCACCTAAGACTATTGAACTAGCCGCATGCGTTCCGGTATCTAAGATAATGGCACTACCTTTGAAATTAAGTATATTACCTGGACCAGCAGCAGTTATGCCATTAGTGCCAAAATAAACATAGGGATAACTGCTTACATTAACACCATTATTTTGGATTTGGATTGATCCAGCATTCGGGTTAGTGTTGTTGGTAGCGTTAAAGGCACCCATGCTAACACTTACATAACCTTGGCCAGAATTGGCATATTGTGAATGAGTGCTTATATTAACACCATAGTAGAAATATATAGCAGCACTAGGAGATGAACTCCAGTTGTATATATTAACACTGCCACCACCATAGCCACCAGTTATAATATGAGCATTATTTAAAAATGTTAAAGTGCCAAGATCGCTAACTATTATGTTTCCACCAGGGCCACCATTAACACCAGTATTGATATTTTGAATACCAGCTGACTGAGAACCTTGGAAAATAAAACCAGCACCAGTGTTGGATGTTAAACTTAAGGTTTGTCCGACGTTATAAACACTAGCAGCGCCAGCTGTATTAACATTGATGACACCAGCATTTACCACTAAGGCACCATAACCTATATTAGCTGAAGTACTAATGAGGTTAACAATATTACCAATAACATATGGTTGGGGTGATAATTCAACAATACTTCCATTACCATTACTGGTTAAAGTTGTTTGACCAGGAGGCACAAGTGGTGATGGTGAACTTACGAAACTGCCAATAGTATTACCAACCTGTAATTGTGAATTAGATCCTACCGTTATATTAACAACAGCACCAATAATTGGGGATGTATTGACAAAACCACCATCTAAATTATTAATCGATATACTGCCACCACCAGAAATAGACTGTAAACCAGAATCGCTAACTATTGATCCGGCTACACCATTACTGTCAAGAGCCGGGTTGCCTACATTGAATGGAATCTGACTGTTAACAACAAAATTAATTATTCCACCAGCGCCACTTCCTACACCGCTAACATTAATAGCTGAACCATAATAAAGTAAGCCCGCTGTATTTATGTAAATGTTACCACCATTACCATTAACGCCTAAAGGAGTAACGGTAATTGGATTAGCACCAGAATAAATACTGCCTAAAGTGTTTATGGTAACGGTACCAGCATTACCGCTTGAGGAGCCAGCGCTACCGCCATTTGCCTGTAAATAAACTTCACCGGCCTGTTGGCCTAAAAATAAGGGTAAATTCCCGGTTAAGTCAAGAGTTATGTTGCCTCCATTGCCATTACCTAAGGCATCAGCAACTAGTTGTAAATTACCACCGGAAAAATTAATAGAATTAGCCGTTAAGTTTATCGTACCACCATTGCCACCAGCAACAGTTTGGGCAAATAAACTACCGCCATTTACATTAAAATAACCGGTTGGAATATTAAAACTAATGGTCGAAGCATTAATTTGACCTAATAAGCTTATATTGGCTGTAGCTGCAGTTAGGCTATATGAATTAGCTGTAGCACCAGCAACTATAATAATCGGATTGCCGAACTGAGTCACACTGGCTACATCATTAATGTATATATTACCGGTGGAAGTTGTGGAGGCTGAAACATTGGCACTATATTGAGCTGGTACGATTGCGTAACTAGCATTAGTTACAATTGGATTAGTCAAAGATCCAATTGACCCACCATTTGAGGAAATATATAGGTTAGTAGTAACTATTTCGCCAGCTATTTCGTTAATGTCACCATTACCATTAGCTGTAATAGCTACGGATGGAGCTGTTAATATTGCCGAACCTAAAATTATACTGCCGTTACTAGCCTGGGGTGCACCATTATAGATAGCTGCAGAGTTTAGACTAATATAACCAGAGGCTGTAATATTACCAAATACAGAAATGTTTCCATTATTAGCGAAACTAAATACGCTAGCCGTAGACTGATTAATCTGAACTGTCTGTTCGTTGGCTATGTTAGATTTTAAGCCGTTATTGACAAAGACGCTTCCAGCTGTATTAAACGATCCATAAACGATATTGGTATTAAGTGGTTCACTGGTTGATGAACCAAAACTACCCGAGCCGGATATAAATGTTAAATTGGTACCAAACAATATGGATGATGCTGAAGCTTGTACTGATCCTGATCCATTTAAGTTAATGAGAATATTACTTTCATTAATAACACCAATTCCAGCTCCATTACTATTGGGACTAGCATTAATTAAGAAGCCACCATTATTTTGGGTAATAATATTGATATTTTGGGCTAAAATTTGACCGGCTGTGTAAATATTGCTATATCCCTGAGCGCCGTTTAAGCCACCAGTGGTTTCTAAGGTTACAGTACCGTTACCCAATTGCGATGTAGCCGTTATGCCTGCTTCAAATGTGCCAATCGGCGGTTGTACTGCGGCATATGAACCAGCACCAACGTATATATTACTGGCAGAATAAATGGTAACGCCCTGACTGCCCGTGCTTATTGAACCATTAATTATAATGTCACCAATGCCAGCAATAGATACATTGGATCCTGGGGTAATTATTGAGCCATTAATCGTAATAGAATTATTAAAACCCGATCCAGCGCCTGATGTTAAAGCCATTACATTGGTAAAAGGATTGCCGCGTCCATTGGGGTATGCTGCCAATCCAGCTATAAGTGTAGGTAATTGTGGGGCATCAGCTCCCTGACCATTGCTACCAGGAGTTTGAATTGGTAACTGTCCAGCAAAGTTGGAATTTAATGGGCTAACGTAAGAAAAATAGGGGTTTACAATTTGATTTGACGTATTAACTAAATTTGGTGTTTGATTTAACAACGTTACTTGTCCACCATAATAGGTGCCAGTAGGTGAAATTATGCCACCAAGATTACTTGGAGTTGTTAAAATTTCACCAGTAGTTATGGCTGGGGTGGACGTATTACTTAAGCTACCAGCAATAATGGTTACAAACCCATTAATCATTGCTGGATCGGTACTGCCTGGTTGAGAAATTGAACCTGTATTACTGATATTGTTTAAATTTACACCATTATTAATTGCACCAGTAGTTATTATTGTGGATGGACCGGTAGTAGATGCAAGTGAAACAGTTCCCGAACCTAATTCACTTCCAGCATAAGCAGCAATAATTACATTGCCTCCATTAAAATTAGGATTGACATTCGTATAATTGCTGGGAGGTGATGGTGGTGCAACAGCTAAATAAGCCTGGGTATTAATTAAAGACACACCATTTAAATTTACATAACCACCAGTGGCATTACCCCCAGTCAAGGTAAGGGCATTAGTAACACCAGGATATGAGAAGGGGGCGGTAAAATTACTACCAGCAATTAGCGTAACATTGCCAGAGCCGCCATTATAAACATTATAGTTTTGACCACTATTAGTGATTACTGTAGCTACTTGTGATGTGTCGTTGACAATGGCATAACCAGTTATCGAAGTGTCAATTACAATTGAAGTATTCGGGTTGGCGGTTATATTGCCACCAGCAATTACGACCAAATCGTAACCACCTGTATAAATATTAGTTGAAGGTAAAACAATATTTCCACTTGCGGCTATTAATGGGTCACCCGTAATTGCAAAATTATTTAAATTTAAGTTTCCAAAAGAAATAATGCCAAAATTATGACCGCTAGTGTTAAATTGGCCGTTTATATTGTCAACAACAAAGTAGTCGTTGGCTTTGCTACCATTTAAACTTACGCTATCTGTTTTAAGCGATCCTGCGGAATAATCGCCACCGTAAACAAGGAAATTACTATTATTAGTAGCTGACGAATTTGAGGACAAAGTAACATTTTGTCCAGATTCAAAATTGCCGGTAACACCATTAACCGCAAATAAATCAGTATTACCGGAAGTAATGCTTAAATTACCATTAACTGCATCAATTAAACCATTATTTTGTAAATAACCTGAGCCAACTGTGGCTGTTAAATCGTTAGAAGCTATTAACGCGCCAGTATTGTAATTCATTAAATCAGCACCAGTTGTAACGGTTAAATTATGGGAACTGCTAATTGTACCAGCGTTGATAAAGTCGTTAGATACGTTAATTGTTAAATCTGTGGGTGTAGAAACTCCACTTTGAGCATTGGTGGTAATTAAGGCATTAGCACCATTATATAGATTTTCTAAACTGATTGCTGCAGCGTTATGATTACTGGCACTGGATGATACATAAATATCACCAAAATTAGCCAAACTGCCAGATAAGTTAAAACTAGCATTATTGTCATTAGCTACGACATTGGCTGGTATTAATAAATTGGTGGCGTTAGTTGGCAATGAAGCAAAATTAAATGACCCGCTGGTCGCCTGGCCAAGAGCATCTAAAACTAGGCTTTGATGACCATTTAAAGCTTGGTTGACCGCAATTGCTTCAGCTGGGGTCAAATAAGTTGTATTCGTAACCGCCTGAGCGTTATTACCTACTTCAATGGACACATTATGAAAATTAGCCAGCGAATTTGCACTGATATCATGAATTATCGAATTTAAATTCATCGATTCATTTAATACATTATGAAGGATTGCTGAAACATCAACTGGGTGATTCATCACACCAGTCTGTGCTGCTGCAAAAGTTGCATGCAATGCTGAATTGTTTTGAGAAACTGTATTTGGATTTGGATTGGCTAAAGCACTAACATTATTAAAGCACAAGGTTGTGGCAAAAATAACACTTAGGCAAGAGCTAATTAATTTAGTGAATTTTGTCTTCATAATTTTTCCTATATAATAGATGGATTAACTGCAGTTTACGATAGATAATTTATATTTTAGAAATAATATAATAAAATCTAATAGAAAATCTTTTAATTTAAACAATAAATATAAAAAATTAATCTTCACTGTTTATAGATAATAGATGTCATAATCTATAATAGTTCTTTATTACCATGCTAATTGAGCGCTTGATAATTTGTTCCCAAGAAGTTTCAATTTTGTAAACAAAAATTTGCAAAATTTGTTTACTTATTTAATGACAACCGTAATTGTTGCCAAGAGTTATTGAGGCTTATAACTTGTGTTATATAGTTTAAACTCAACAATTCAAATTTTTGAGAAGTTTAATACCAGTTAAAATTATTTAAATATAACTGTATTGTATTTTCAAAAGGTTTAATACCAGTTAAGATTTTTTTATTGAGTTATTATTAATCAACTTATTGATAAAGACTCATTTTTAGAAATTAATACCAGTTAAGATTTTGTTTTGATTGAGTTATTAGGCAGCAGTTTGAGCAAATATCAAAATTAGACTTTTACAGTGTTATCTACTTTTTGCCAGGTCAATTTTTCATCATGTAAATCCAGCATAATTTTATCGCCATCTTTGAATTCACCCTGAAGTAATTTTAAAGATAACGGGTTTTCAATTTCTTTTTGAATTAAACGCTTTAATGGACGTGCCCCATAAACTGGATCATAGCCAGTGCGTGCTAACCATTCTAGAGCAGAGGTACTCATATCTAAAACTAAATTTCGGTCAGCAAGACGTTTGTTTAAAATTTTAAGCTGAATATTGACAATCCGTTTTAATTCTTCGGCAGTTAAGGCATGGAAAACTACGGTTTCATCAATACGATTTAAAAATTCGGGGCGAAAATGTTCGCGTAACGACTGCATAACTTTTTCTTTCATATCTGCGTAATAAGAATCGCCGTCGACGCTAGCCTTTAGTTGATATTCTAAAATATGGTGTGAGCCAATATTGGATGTCATGATTATTACGGTATTTTTAAAATCCACCCGCCGGCCTTTGCTATCCGTTAAATGACCTTCATCAAGCACTTGAAGTAATACATTAAATACGTCACGGTGAGCTTTTTCAATTTCATCAAATAATATACAAGAATAAGATTTACGACGTACTGCTTCAGTTAACTGTCCGCCTTCGTCATGGCCAATATATCCAGGCGGTGAGCCAATTAAGCGTGATACCGTATGGGATTCCTGGAATTCTGACATGTCAATACGAATTATCGCATTTTCACTATCAAATAAAAATTCGGCAAGTGCTTTAGCTAATTCAGTTTTACCAACACCAGTTGGACCTAAAAATAAAAAACTGCCAATTGGCCGATTTGGATCCTTTAAACCAGCACGAGCCCTGCGTACGGCATTAGCCACCACTTCAATAGCTTCGTTTTGACCAATAACTCTTTCGTGTAAATGTTCTTCTAGTTTTAAAAGTTTTTGAATTTCGCCTTCAAGTAATTTTGAAACAGGAACACCGGTCCATTTAGAAATTATTTCGGCAATATCTTCTTCGTCAATTTCTTCTTTGAGCAATCGACCTTTTTTACCATTGCCGCTTGATCCCGATTCTAATTCCTTAAGACTGTTTTCTAATTGAATTAAAGTGCCATACTTTAGTTCGGCTGCTTTTTGCAAATCCGTACTACGTTCAGCCTGTTCAATTAAAACTTTAGTATTTTCAATTGAGGCTTTAAGAAAGCGAATTTTTTCGAGAGAGCCTTTTTCACTATTCCATTGATTACGTAGCAAACTAGCTTCGTCTTGAATTTGAGTTAATTCGCGTTCAAGCTTAATTAATCTATCTTTTGAAGCTTGATCAATTTCTTTTTTTAAGGCTTCACGTTCAATCTCCAATTGCATTTTTCGTCGTTCTAATTCGTCTAATTCGCTGGGTAAGGAATCAATTTCAATACGTAATTTAGCACTGGCTTCATCAATTAAATCAATTGCTTTATCTGGCATAAATCGATCGGTAATATAACGATCGGATAAAACTGCAGAGCTAACTAGAGCTGCATCTTTAATCCGGACACCATGATGGACTTCAAAACGTTCTTTTAAGCCACGTAATATTGATATAGTATCTTCAACATTAGGTTCATCGACTAATACCATTTGAAAACGGCGTTCTAAGGCAGGATCCTTTTCAATGTACTGACGATATTCATCGAGGGTGGTGGCACCAATACAATGCAATTCGCCGCGCGCTAGTGGTGGCTTTAACAAATTGCCAGCATCCATTGATCCATCGCCACGTCCAGCACCAACTACGGTATGTAACTCGTCAATAAATAAGATAATCTGACCATGAGATTCAGTCACTTCTTTGATAACAGCTTTTAAACGCTCTTCAAATTCACCACGATATTTAGCACCAGCGATAAGCGAACCCATATCTAAGGCCATTAATTTTTTGTTTTTTAAACCTTCCGGAACATCACCTTTAACTATTCGCATGGCTAGTCCTTCAGCAATAGCAGTTTTACCAACACCAGGCTCGCCAACTAAAACAGGATTGTTTTTAGTGCGTCTAGATAAAACCTGCATTAGTCGTCGGATTTCTTCGTCGCGACCAATGACTGGGTCTATTTTACCATTGGCCGCCATTTTGGTAAGATCGCGGGCGTATTTTTCTAAAGTTTGATAGGTCCCTTCCGGATCCTGGCTAGTGACCCGTTGATTGCCTCTTAACGCTTTAATGGAAGTAGCTATAGCTTCACGGGTTGCGCCATTTTCCTTTAAAATTCTGCCAGCCTTTGATTTGTCGGGATTGGCTAAAGCATAAAGTAAATGTTCAACGCTGACAAATTCATCTTTTAATTCGTTTGCATATTTTTTTGCATCTTCGAAAATATTCATTAAAGAAGACGAAACCCTGACATCACTTCCTTGGGTACTAATGCTAGAAGCTTTAGGCTGATTATTTAAGTAATTTACTAATTCATTTTGAATTACACTAGGATTAGCTCCTAAATGCTGAATCACCGTGTTAGCAAAACCGCGTTCCTGGGAAAGTAAGGCCAATAGCATATGTTCGCAGTTGGCTTCAGCATGGCCAAATTTGCTGATAAGGTTACGGGTATCGTTGACAGCTTCTTGTGATTTTATGGTAAAGTTTTCAAGATTCATATTTTTTACTCCAAAACTTTTTGGCGAGACTAACACATTAAGTTTAACTCATAATCCTTGAACCTTGCTTAAATGCAATAATTTCTTTAGAAATTAGGTTTAAATTAGCCTATTTCTATCACTTATTGCCATCACTGCATCATACAAATTATTAAATTTAGACTTAAAAACTTTATTAAATTGATTTGAGCTTGACAATCTAAGTTATAATGTGATTTATTAATATATTTTGTCTTTACTTAATTAATAATGTATAAAAGTATTTACCTAAAATGTCTAACGTTGACTTTGCTATATCTAATTAATTCAGTACAATTAGCCTGGGCAGATAATTATTTTGCTGGTAATAAGCCAATTCTTCAACCTAATTTATTGAAAGCTACGATTACTCATTCAAAATATGAAGATCAAGTTTTGATTGATGAAAAACAGGCAATTCCCGTTCATACAAAAGTAAATCTGGTCTTGAACTGTAATTTAAATTCGCAATTTAGCCATGTGGGTGATGAAGTAATTGCTAGATTAGCTACTAATGTCGGCAATGGGCCAACGGTTAATCTGCCGGGTAATTGGTATATTAAAGGTCATGTGACGCAAGTTCAAACGCCGAAGCGACTAGGTCGTAATGGCTATGTAAGTGTTGAATTTTCCAGCATTGTTAGTCCTGATGGCGAAGTTGTCCTTCCTTTTTATAGTAAGTTTTCAACGCGTGATAATAAATTAGTAGGGTTAAGTAAAATTGTTGCTACGGACACCGTTTTTGTGACCAAAGGAGCAATCGCTGGAGCAATATTATCTGCGCAAATGACGGGAATTCCCCTAGCTATAGCTAGTCATGGCTATTCTTTGGCTATTGGCGCTGGGCTTGGAGCTGGACTAGGTTTATTTGCCGCATTAAAGCGTAAAGGTGACATTACTAGCCTTTATCCAACTGATGAAATTAAATTAGTAACAAGCGAAGAGATAGCTTCACCGGCATTTTTACCTAGCGAAAATATAACTGTCCCTAGTTTTAAGAATTCTTTAAACAAGCCAGTTACCTTATCAATTCAAAAATATTTTTTTGACAAAGACCCCCTTGGTGACAAAATGGCTAATTTACTAACGCTAAACCTCAAAATTACCAATGAAACCAATAAACAACTTAGTTTTTATGATTTAGTGGTGATTTCTGATCATAATCAGTTATATTATCCAGCCGTAATGTCACAATTTAATGAATTAAATAAAAAAATTAAGCCACATGGTACAAATGAAGCGATAATCTCATTTTCGGTGGATAGTCGTAAACGTAAATATTTTTTAGTATTGCTTGATAAAATTCACCAGGATGAATTAAAAAGAATTGCCATAAATTAAATTTTTAAATTTAAGGTTAATTTATGCGGTTTTTACTTATTAAATACTAGCCATAATTACTAAAATTAGTTAATATATAAAAGCTTAAGTAAGATTAATTATAATTTTTGTTAATAATCTCTTTAGCTTTTAAACTATAAATATATACCTAAGGACAAATCAGTTCATGAAAAGCTCCCTCTCTCAGATTTTACAAAATTTCCATACTCCAGCTCGGCAAAGAATCATTGAAAGCCAGAATAAAAAATTACAAGCACAAAATTTTAGCTTGGAAAAATCCTTAAAAGAAAAAGAACGTGAGATTGATCGCCTTAAAAATGAATTAACTAATTTAGAAGCAAAAATTCAAGAATTAAATGGCATGGACATTTTAACAGGGTTACCTAACCGTTATGTTTTTAAAGAACATTTGTCTGATTCTTTAAAACGGGCAATTCGAGTTGGTTATTCCTTGTCAATTCTCTTTATCGATATTGATAATTTAAATGAAATTAATTTGAAATATGGTTTTGAAATCGGTGACAATATTTTAATTGAAATAGCTAAAATTGTTAAAGCTTCGGTTCGTGAAATTGACTTACCGGCTCGCTGGGGTGGTGAAGAGTTAGTGGTGGTTTTACATGAAACGGATACGGATGGAGCAAGCTACGTAGCTGAGCGGATTCGTAAAAATATTGCCAGCCTGGAAGTTAAAGAAAGTAAAAACAATACGGTAGTTAAAGTTTCGGCCTCGATTGCCGTTTCATCTTGCCCTCAACACAGTAATGAAGTTAGCCATTTAATTGAAATTACCGGCCAGGCTTTGTTAAAAGCTAAAGAAGCCGGTGGTAATATTGTAGTTATTGCTAATGGAAATAGTTAAGTATTGTTTGTTTTATATTTTGCAAACAGGTTGTTACCTCAGCTTAGGGCATTAATCGATATAGCCATTTGCGGTTTCTCGATATTACAGAAGCGGTCTTTATTAGCGTTTCTTTTTAACGGCTTGTTTTTCGAGGTAATCTTTATATTCTTTGTTAAAGTCTTTATTGATGACTTTTAACATTAGTTCAACGGCGTTCTTAATATATTTTTCTTTAGTCATTACTGGAGAAAAACAGTTGGCCAAGCCAATTTTACCGACAAGTTTTAACATATCCTTTTCATAAAGACGGTTCATCGTCGTCATAATGGTTGTATAGGCTACCGATCGCTCCTTCTTGATAACGTCATAGACCTCACGCACGGTAATGGTTGGATTCGAGCGTAACCAGACAATTTCCATAATTTCACATTCCAAATCGCCAAGAAATTTTTTTAAACCTTCTTGATTTAAGCGAAATGAAGCATTAGGATCATGTAGTTTCATTAGTTAAACATATTCATTTGTGTTGAAAAGGAAATTATGGTAATAATACCTAATAATCTAGCTAATTGCAAACTAAACATCAAGTAAAAGATATTTAATGCATATGCAATTAAGTGAAAGACTTTGAAATATATATATTTTTTGCTAGAAAAATTACTTTATGATAGATAACAACTATTTTATTGCTTAAAATCATTGTAAAAGGCTTAACGTTTAAAGTTTATTTATTGATTTACTACTGGTGTAATTTATAATTATTTATAAATTATTGTGATTAGTTATTTTAGATTATTGTATTTAATTCAAAATTGTTATTAACTAGCAATCCTGATATATTTTAGTGTAGTAATTACTATTGATCGTAGTATATGTTTTTTCCCTTATGAATAATGTCAAAACTTAAACCTGTTGTATTTTTGGATCGCGATGGCACAATCAATATTGAACGTGGCTATATAAGGCAAGTTCAGAATTTGGAATTGATTGAAAATGCTGGTTTGGCTATAAAACAGTTAAATGACCATAATATTCTTACAGTGTTAACTTCTAACCAAACTGGGGCGGCCCGCAATTATTATCCACTTCAACATATATATGACTTGCATTCAAGATTAGCTAATTTATTGGATGAGCAAAATGCTCACCTGGATTTATATTTATTTTGTCCACATTTAGAAAATTCTGATAATCCCGAATTTTCCATTAATTGTAATTGTCGTAAACCCAATACGGGAATGTTAGAACAGGCTTACACTCAATATCTTGATTATGCGAAAAATTTATGCTACGTTATTGGTGATAAACCTTGCGATCTGGAATTTGCATATAATTGGCGCAAAAAGCTAATTACTGATTTTAAATTTTCAAGTCAAGATATTTTTGTTAAGGCTATATTGGTTAAAACCGGTTATGGTATTGATACTTTAAAATGGGCACAAACAGCTGACTTTAAACCGGATTTTATTGCTCCATCATTACTTGAAGCCTGTGAATTTATTATTGGGGATTTAAAAACTTTGGAGTAAGAGAATTGACTTTGGCAATGTGAAAACTTATGTTGATAACCCGTTTGCTTATATGATAAATTTAGGTTAAAGTCTATTGCTTATGATTTTACATTTAGTTAACCAATGCCAGATAACAACCGATTGAAGCCTGATTCGTAAATAATGACTATGGATCAGCATACGTTTACAAAAACAGAATTGACAAGTGGGGTTCCCATATTTGTTAGGCAGTTTTTTATAATTTGGGCGATGCGCTACAAAGCAGACCATATCCTTAGAATTAATTTATCAACTTAAACCACAGGATAGCCTAAGGCTTATTAGGCTTCCTGTGGCTCATAACAGCTCAATTTATCTTATCGCCATTTTAAAGGGATCCAATAATTTAATTAATTCATCTTTCGTTAAATTGGTTTCTTTTAAAGCTACTTCCATAATGGTTTTATCTTCTTCGAAAGCTATATGAGCAATTTTAGCCGCTTGATCATAACCAATTACTGGTGCTAGAGCTGTACATAAACTTAAGCCTTTTTCAACCATAGCCGGACCATTTTTAGTGGCAGTAACACCGCTTATACATTGTTTGTCAAAATTGGCAATAGCTTTAGCTAATAAGGTTATCGACTGCAATAAATTATGGGCAGCTACCGGCATCATTACATTTAATTCAAAATTGCCTGACTGACCCGCAATGGTTATAGTGGTATCGCTGCCAATTACCTGGGCACAAACCATGGTTAAGGCTTCAGCAATGACGGGATTTACTTTGCCGGGCATAATTGAGCTTCCGGGTTGGACTTCAGGTAGAGCGATTTCCGCAAAACCTGCTCTTGGACCGCAGCCAAGCCATCTGGTATCGTTGGCTATTTTAAGCATGCTGCAAGCGATGGTTTTTAATACGCCTGATGTTTCAACAACTTCATCGATAGTACTTTGTGCTTGAAAATGATTTGTTGTTTCCATAACTTTAAAGCCAATCATTGAGCTTACTACTTCTAAAACCTTGCTGGCAAAATCGGGGCTGGTGTTAATGCCAGTACCAACGGCTGTGCCACCTAAAGCCACTTGCGCCAATCTGGATTTGGCGTATTCAAGCCTATCGTAACCTCGTTCAACCATGCCTTGATAGCCTAAAAACTCTTGTCCTAAAGTGATCGGTGTAGCATCCTGTAAATGGGTTCGACCAGTTTTTATAACCATTTTAAATTCGCTAGATTTTTTAGCAAAGGTTTTTTCAATGTTTTTAAGCGCTGGCTGTAATTCATCAATTATTTCCATAAGTGCAGCTAGATGAATTGCTGTAGGAATAACGTCGTTAGATGAGGTCCCCATGTTAACATGGTCATTAGGATGGACTAAACTGCGCTGACCTCGTTTACCACCTAAGACTTCGTTAGCTCGATTAGCAATAACTTCATTGGCGTTCATATTGGTTGAAGTGCCGGATCCGGTCTGGAATATATCTACTACAAAATGTTCATCTAATTTGCCATCAATTACTTCTTGGCAAGCCTCTTGGATAGCCTTACCAATTTTAGTTTCAAGTTTTTGACTGTCCATGTTAACCTTGGCTGTAGCAAATTTTATAATGCCAATGGCTTTGATAAATATGCGTGGAAAGCGTAGTGAACTAATGGGAAAATTCATTACGGCACGCATTGTGCTGGCTCCATATAAAGCGGTATCGGGAACTTGCATTTCACCCATGGAATCTTTTTCAATTCTTGTGCTTTCTTTGACAACCATGATTTAAAACCTCAAAAAAGTTAATGACAGGTTAATTCTAATATAAATAATGCTGTTCTCAATATTTTTTTACTTTCTTTTAGGATTTTGGGTAGCGACAATGTGCTTAATATTTGATTTAATATTACTTTAATAAATAGCTTAAGCTTTAATTTGTTAAATTAATTAGATTAGGTAATCTATACGTCAGTGCTTTTGCTTTTATAACAATTTTTCATAGGTAATTGTAACTGTTGTAGAGTTACAAGTGAGGTTATGATTTAACTAGACTAATTTGGTAAAATAATAATATGTATAAATTTTTGTGTCTAATTTTTTGTTTTAATTTAACTTGGGCTTGTGCTGAGCCAACATTAATGTTGCGGCAGATTACTAAGCTTAATGGTTCAAGAATAGTTTATATTAATTCACAGGGTTTACAGATTATTAATCAAAAACAGAATGTTGAAATTATAACTAAATTACCGCAATTACAAATTTATTATGTAAATAAATATCGTAAGCTTTACTATGTTACTAATTTAAATTCTTTACCTAAGCCCAGAGGAACACAGATTATAAGCATTTATTTTGATAATGGTAATTTAGTTAACAGAAAAGAATTCTGGACTAAATATAAATATGACTCTAAATTAAATTATTCAATATACAGATTTAAATCCAACCCTAATAATATTAGGCAAAGAAGTGCTATCGGAGAGTTAAAGTTAGGCAATTTTAAAAAAATTAATCAAAATCTATTAATGGTATTAAATAAAATAAGCTATTTTCCAGATTTGGACAATATTGTGTTAGAAATTAATGGTTTTAATAGTAGTACTAATGTTGAAAAATTAATTGAGACAAAGTCAATTAAATATATCGATTATGATATTCATGATCCCGATTTAAAATCTTTAAAAAGAGCCCAAACCTTAAATAATATTTTTGAATATGATTCAGAGTCTAATACAATAAATAATTTTGCAAATTTTGCTAATTAGCCTTAATTATAAATTTATTTTGATAATTATGCTAATCTTTAATTTATTTATTTATAGTTAACGCTAGGGAAATACAACGGAGATGTTTAAATTAATTTTAGTTATTCTGATATTTTTTAGTAGTTTTAATCTTGCTCAGGCTGAGCCAACCCTAATGCTTAAACAAATAGTTAAGCTTAGTGGTCCAAGATTGGTGTATATTAATTCGCAAGGTTTACAGATTATTAATCAAAAACAGCATGTTGAGATTGTTGCGAAATTGCCTAAATTAGAAGTTTGTTTTATTAATCAGCCTCACAAACTATATTTTATTTGTAGTTTAAAAACCTTGCCACCGCCACGTGGGTATCAATTAATTAAAATGCTTATCGATAATGGAGATTGCATTAACAAGTCAGAATTTTGGATTAAATATAAATATTGCCCTAAATTAAATTATACTTTATATAGATTTAAATCTAACCCAACCAATGACAAGCAAATAAGTGTTGTTGGTCAATTAAAACTTGGTAATTTTAAAAATATTAATCTAGACTTATTAAAAGTGTTAAATAAAATTACTTATTTGCCTGATTTAGGTAATATAATTTTAGAAATTAGTAGTTTTAATACCAATGCCAATATTGAAAATTTGATTGAGACAAATTTAAATAAATATATTAATTATGAGATTAACTATCCTGATTTAAAACAATTAAAAAAAGCCAAATCTTTAAATGATATTTTTGAATATGAGTCAAATTCTGATACTTTAAATGGTTTTACCAATTTTGTTAATTAATAAAACGGGATTATTCTTCAATACTTTCATCTAATTCAGTCAATAATTCATTAGCTACATCATTACTAATAACGTTTAGATGAATTTCTTGTAACAAATTATCCTTGCGAATTTCATAAAGCTTTTGTTGAATCATTTTATTTTGGGTGGACCTTATTAATTCATTGTTTAAATGTAATTCTTGAATTTGCGAAAGTAAACCAGTTATTTTTAGCTTAAGTTGATTTTGCATTTCATCATAAAGGGTTAATTCGATTTCACCTTTTTGAAAAATATCTTTTAAGCCATTTAAGGCATTTTGCTCTAATATTAGAGCTGTTTTTAATTTTTCATAAATTAACAATTCGCCAAAATATTGTGGGATAAGTTTGAGTTTTTTTACCACGTATTCAATACTTAAGCCTGGTACAATTAAGGTAAATAAAACCACGCCATAAGTTAAAACAATTATTTGATTACGGTGTGGTATTTGAGCTGGCAGGCTTAAGGCTAAAGCCATGCTTAAGCCTCCGCGCAATGCGCCTAAAAATACTATATGTTTTTCATTTAAGTTTAATTTATGATCTTGATTTTGGTAGATAAAACTTAAGCCATAAATTAAAATAAACCGTGCCAGTAAAATGGCAATAATACCTAGACTTATTAATTTATATTCTTGGAAAAGTAGTTGTAAATTCATTTGTAGACCAATTAATAAAAAGACAAGCGAATTGACCATAAATGCAGCATATTCCCAAAAACCATTTAAAGCAAGTCTGGCGCTTGCACCCATATTGTTTTTGTTTTTAGTGTTAGTAAAAACTAGGCTGGCCATAATGGCGGCAATAACGCTAGATGCATGAAACAGATCCCCGACCAAAAATGAACCATAGGCAACAACTCCCGATATGGTGATCGCTAAAAGGTGATTTTTAAAAAATAATTTAAATTTTCCGGCTACAGTTCCAATAATTACGCCAATTAAAGCACCACCCATAATAACGAGTAAAAATTTAATGATAATATTTACCGGATTAATATTAAAACTTAAATTACTTAGTACAAAACTATTCGCAAAACCAAAGACGACAACAGCCACCCCATCATTAAATAAACTTTCACCTTCGAGAATAATGACAATTTTTTTGTCAATACCCAATTGCTTAAAAACTGCTAAAACTGAAATTGGATCAGTTGCAGCAATTATGGCACCAAACATTATGGCTATACTTAAATTAACTAAGGCTATTTTATTTAAAATTATAATACTGGTGAATAAAGTAATAAATACGCCTAGTATGGCTAGAATCAGTACTGGTCTTAACTGTTTTAACAAGTCCTTACTGTTTAAATTCCAGGCCGCCTCAAAAATTAAAGCTGGTAAACAGATAAATAAAACTAAATCGTAACTTAATTCAATTGGTGGTAATATTTTAAGCTGTCCAATCACCAAGCCAGCTAAAACTAAAGAAACCGAATATGGTAGGCGTAAAAACTTAGCTGAAATTGCAACTGTACATGCCAGCATTAGTAAGATTAGTAATAAGGCTAATTTAATTTCGGTTACGGAAAACATAAAACTAATTGGTAAAGCTTTTAATAATATTAAAATTTTTAAATAATAATAGCAAATAAATTATGATAGATGTAAAGGTATTTAAGCTGGTTAACATCTTAAGTATAGAGATTAATTGACCGTGCGAAATTTGGTCAAGCTGAATTGAGTAAAAAAATATTGGTTAAAAGTAAATTTAGGAAGCCATATCAAAGGATAAAAATAATAATGAATACAGTTAAAACGATAATATTTATGGGAATTTTAGCTGCTTTAATGTTAGCAGTAGGTGGGTTGATTGGCGGTCGTCAGGGGCTTGTCATTGCTTTAGTGTTTGCCTTGGTTACTAATTTTGGTAGTTATTGGTTCTCTAGCTCAATAGCTTTAAGAATGGCCAATGCTATCCCTATAAGTGAAACTGAGTCTCCTTATATTTATGCCATTGTGCGTAAACTTTGTGCCAAAGCTAATTTGCCTATGCCAAGTATTAATTTGATTCCTACCTCATCACCAAATGCCTTTGCCACCGGGCGAGATATTCACCATGCGGCTATAGCTGTAACTCAAGGTATTCTCGAATTACTTGATGAAGAAGAAATTGAAGCTGTTTTAGCTCATGAATTGAGTCATGTCAAAAATCAAGATGTTTTAATCACAACTATAGCTTGTGTCTTGGTAAGTGTAATTTCATACTTGGCTAATTTTCTACCGTATATTATGGGTTATGATCGTAGTCAAAGGGATGGTGAACATCCTATTGCTTTATTAGTAATGATTATTTTAGCGCCAATTACGGCAAGTTTAATAAATTTGGCTATTTCTCGTAGTCGTGAATATGAAGCTGATGCTAGTGGGGCGCATATTTGTGGTAATCCACGGGCTTTAGCCAGTGCTTTAGCTAAAATTGAAGCTACGGTGCAATATAATCCTTTAAATAGTCAAAATCAAGCTTTATCCTCGCTGTATATTATAAAACCAGCTCCGGGCAATTGGCTTTTGGACTTAATGTCAACCCATCCGGCTACCGCTAAACGTATTGCTAAGCTCGAAGCCATGAACCTTATCCGTTAATTTTAACTTGGTGGCCTAATTCCATATAATCAGTTGGTACACTAAATTGTTAATTTGGCCATATGGCTAAATTTAGTCAAAGTGGCGATACTGTCCATATAATCATTTGGTACACTAATTTGTCAATTTGGCCTTTTGACTATACCAGTCCATCGCGCATGGCTTTAACTGCGGCCTGGGTTCGATCTGAAACCACTAGTTTATCCATTATCCTGCGCATGTGGGTTTTTATCGTTTCCAGGCTTAAAAATAATTTATTGGCTATTTCCTGATTGCTCATACCGTCGACAACCAGTCTTAAAACTTCAAGTTCACGTTCGGATAAGGTGTTTTCTTTGTGTTTTGCTTGAGAATGATGATTGTTGTTATCTTTATGATTATGGCTTGGCTGATTAGGTAAATAGGATCTTAACACTAGGTTGGCAACTAATGGGTCAAGCCAAACTGCTCCAGCTGCTACTGATTTAATGGCATTGATGATGCCAGCACTTGGAGTTTCCTTGCGACAATAACCATCAGCTCCAGCTGACAGAGCCGCAAATAAGTCTTGTTCGGCTTCACGTGATGTGAACATAATAATTTTAACACCCGGACATTTTTCTTTAACAATTTTTGTCGCGCTTATGCCGTCTAGCAAAGGTAAACCGATATCCATTAAGACTACATTGGGTTGGAGTTCTTCAATAAGTTGAATTGCCTGTTCACCATCTCCAGCTTCAGCAACTACTTCGAAGCCTTCAATATTATTTAAAATCAGTTTTAAACCAATGCGACTAATCTCATGATCATCAACAATGATTAATTTCAGATGTTTTATGTTGTCAGTTTCAATAGACATATTTTTTTATTAATTAAATTAGGGAGAAAGTTTTAAATAACTGTTTCCATAAATTCTATATATTTTAGTTATGCCAATTTATTTCATAAAGTAAACATAAATTTACTTAAATATAGGTCTTTAAATATATAGCTTTTTAATATTTTGTGTCTGAATTTTCTGGTTTAAATTTAGGTTAATGTTATGATTATGTATTATTTAATTTGGAGTATTGCGTAAGTTTATGTCAAAATTTTTAAATAAAGGAAGTATATTCCTAAAAAAATATAGTTTAATCCTGCCCGGAATAATTTTGCTTAACCCTATTAATGGTTTTAGCCAGCAGGTTAGTGTTAAACCTGTCATCGCCAGTGCTAAAAGCACTGATTCTAAGGCAAAATCCGCAATTAATACTAAAGCTACTGACAATAATAAGGTTAAAGTAACAAATCCCGTTAATCCAATGGTAATTAAGGCTTATGAATTTATTACTAAAGGTAATTATTTAGAAGCTAGCAATCTATTAAATAAAGCGATCAACAATGATCCTAATGATATTGAGGCCAGGCGTTATTTGACCTATACATATTTACTCCAGGGTCATAACCAGGATGCAAAAAACGAATTGATTGCGATGACTAAAATCCAAAAACCTAGTCCTTTTGACTGGTTTCTTATGGGTCAGCTTTACTTAAATGAGAATGAGTTGGTTTTGGCGCAAGAATCTTTCCGCAATTCCTTATATTATAATCCTTATTTATATTTAGCTAGAGTTGGCTATATTCGCTGTTTAATAAATCAGGGCAACCCTGATGAAGCAAATAATGCTATAGATGAAGGTAAGAAATTAACCAAAAATAAACAAGTTTTAAATTATTATCAATTTTTAGCTCAAGTAGTTAAAAAAGATTCTAACATAGCTAATAATCAGCCAGCTAAGGCTAATAAGGAAGATAAAACCAAGGCTAGTGATGATAAAACAAAAATTAGTGACGATAAATCCAATGCGGTTCAAATTAATACTGGGAAAATTGATAGTTCAATAAAACCAGTTAACGAAATTAAAACTGATAATGCCCCTGTGCAGAATTTACCAGTTCAGCCCAATATAATTAAAAATAGTCCTAATAAATTGGAAATTACTCCTCGAGCACCAAAAAAGCTAGTATTACCAAATTTGCACTCTTAATTTGGCAATGTTGTAACATTAATTATATTTAATCTTGCAACATTAAATCCTGCTAATGTGGTAGATATATAACACAATTAAGCAAGTATTGTCTTTCTGTAAGCTTTCATTTGTATAGGGTTAGTATTTCGGGTGCATATTTATGAGTAAAATTTTAAATTTATCTAATCAAAGACAGGCAAATTTATTTAAACGTAAACGGTTTAATCGCGCTCAATCAATTGCTGAATTTGGACCAGCTTTATGGTTAATGTTTATTGGCATATTGTTTCCGATGTTATCGCTTGGCACTGTAGTTATTAGGTATTCAATTTTTCATACAACTGCATACATGGCTTTAAGAAATGCGGTTCAATCACGAACCTTTTTAAATAATACCAGTAATGGTAGTGGTGTTACTATATTATCGGCACTAAATGCAGCTAGACTAACTGCTAATAATTTTCAAAAAGGGTTTACCGGAATAAATTTTAATGCTTATTCTAATAATTTACAGTTATATATTGTTATGGTAACCCAGCCGTCACCAGGTGTCTATAACGAGTATACTTATGCAGCTAATTCACCATTAACAACTACTTCTTCTCAACAGGCAATTTATAATTTAAAAATTGTTTTAAACGGAACAATTAATCCAGTAGTGCAATTGCCAAATAATTTTTTTGGCAATATTCCTGGTTTAACAGCCCCATTGCCTTTAGTTGCTACTAACCAAATGATTTTTGATAACTCAGTTACTGGGTTAATGAATTAAAACTTACTTTAAGGAAAACATAAATATGAAATTGTTCAAAAACAACCCCAAAAGAATGCGTAAAAATGCTATGGCTTTAGCCGAGGTTGCTGCTGGTGCTACACTTGCGGTTATTTTTATTCTGCTGGTGGTTGATGCAGTGGTATTATTATATGCAGCCTTTATGAACGATTCAGCTTGTCGAGATGCTGCTCGAGCTGCTTCAAAGGCTGCTCCGCAAAATATTCCGTCTAGTTATACAGCTTCGCAAATTAGCCCTTTAGCAGCTCAAGCAGCTTTATTAGCAGCACAGCAGTCGTTATACAGTCATAGGGTGAATAATAATTTTGTTACTAATCCCCAATTGTTTCCAGCTAATACGATAAATTATCATGACAACCTTCAGGGGACAAGTCCAAATATGTTTGCGACCCCGGTTCCGCCGCCATCAGCTACTAATATCCCTTATGTTTCAGTAACAACAATGGTTAATGTTAAATTGCCCATGCCCGTTAATTTTTTTGGTTCGGTAATGCTTCAAGGTGGCAGTAATAATACAATAACTTTTTATCGCAGTTATACTTTCCCCCTTAATAACTTAAATCCAGGTGCTCCTTAATACAGTGAGGTAAATTTCATGATAAATAAAAATCTTGTGCGACAATTTAAAGGAAGTGCTATTATTACCCTCATGACATTTTTTATGGTTACGGTGGTAATGTCACTTGGTTTATTAGGGTATGAATTTGCGCGTTATCAACTTTGCTTAGCTCAATTAAAGAGTTTGTGTGACGCAGCTTCTTTAGCCGGCTCACTGGAATTGTCTGGTATGACGTCTTCGGCATTGGGTTATGCCAGTAATCCAAATAATAATCCTACTAATAGTCCCACCTGGGCGCCTAATCCTGCTTACCCTCCACCTGGAGCTAGCTCCAACCAATGGTATGCGATGCAGGCTGCTTATATTATGTTTACTTTGAATCAGGGATCAAATTCAGTACAGTCAATTTTAGGCAATGCTGCTAGTTTAATAACAACAGTTAATTATGATTCGGCTCAAGTATCACTGTCGCCACCTGGACCAAATAAATGTAATTTGGCAATTGGTTGGATCGATACGCAGACTGATCAACCAACAGCTAATATGTCCGACCCTAATGCTAAAATTATGACGGTTAATGCTACTTATGGTTATCAGCCAGCGTTCTTTAATTTCTTGCATTTACCGGCTAATGTTAATCTGCCATTATCGATTGGTTCTCGAGCTGGTGGTAATATGATTGATTTGGCTTTATGCTTTGATCTTTCTGGTTCTATGGATGATCAAACACCAATGATTTTAGTGCAACGCTCGCCTAATTACAATTATGTTTCTGGTGGTACTTTTCCCTCAGCCTCCTATGTTCCGGGCAATGACAACCTTAACATTTATACGATTCCTCAAAGTAGTGGAATTATTGGGTACAATACTGTGTTTAATTTAACATCTAACGCAGGCCCTCTAGGATCGATTGCTGGAGCGATGTATCCTAAAATGTTGGATTATTATGGTGGTGGTACTAATGCAACTTCCAATGCCAATGCGCCATTTTATACTAATGCATATTTTGGTGGCGGAAATTATCAACAAGGTACGCCGGCCAATTTTCCTAATGATTCTCTGGGTTTAAGCTATACAGCTGGAATGTCAATGTATAATACGAACCCTGGTCCAAACGGCTATTATGTATTTACCGATGCTATTGTTGATATATTTTTTCAACAGACACCAACAGCTGGAATGAATAGTCCACCAACATATCCCCCGGCTGATTTTACGACTACTTATCCTGGTACTTTTAATGGACAGCAAAATATTTCTAATATACAAATTCCTTATAATGGTAGTATTTATAATTTTCCAGATATTCCTACTGTTGTTGAAGCTGCCCGGGGCAATTTAGAAAGTACGACAATTGCTAAAAACGCTGGTTTGAACATTTCTAATAGTGGTATCAAACCTTATTTTATACCACAGGCCGGTTATTATGGAGCTTATATGCAGGCTGCCTTAAAAAACCGATTGCCAATTTTTACCGCTCAAGACGAAGCTGCTGTATTTTTAGGCCAGATGCAGTCTAATGCTAATGTTCATTTTGCTTTTATCCCATTTGCTGATAATGCTTATTCGAATGTTCAATATACCAGCAATTATGGAACAGATCCCTATTATTCCTGGACACAAAATCCTGGTGAATTTCCGCCACCAGCTTCTGGTACCAATGGTTGGGTAAAGCCCGGCATTTCTTTTAGTGCTACTCCAGGATCTTCTGGTAGTAATTATACCGGTAGCCCTGGTATTATGAGTTATTTCTATCCAATTTTAACTCCCACTGGTTTAGAAGCTGAAGGAGGATATCCCAGTGATCCTACCTATACAAATTCCATGACGGCTGATGGTGGCACTTGTATTTCTTGTTCGTTTCAAACTGCTATTTCGGAATTTAGTAGTGGGGGCAATTCTCGAGTGAGTCAAGGTGCTACTGGAGCTGTTGTATTGTTTACTGATGGTGAACCTGATGGCGGTGGAGATATGGGAACTAGTGACCCTCAATCACAGGCATATGCTCAACAATTAGGTCAAATGGGTATAAAATTATATTGTGTTGGTTTAGCGCAAAATCCTACTGTTTATAGCCAGCAACAGAGTATACTTAATGGGCTCGTCTCGGCCAATGGTGTAGCAGGAAGCCATGCTTACTTTATTCCACCAGGATCGGCGCAAAGTCAAAGACAGGCATTAAATCAGGCTTTTGCTTCGATTAGTATGTCTTTAGTGGGATTATCTCAATAATTTTTCGTCAATTAATTAGAAAAATCTTTAAAATAAGGCAGCTTTAATAAAAAGCTGCCTTATTAATTTTGATTGTTTTTTTAGCGGAATCTCCACCTAAGCTTGTTATTTTAGCGTATTTTAATTCCGCATAGTTTGGCAAATGTTTATCGGTGGAAGGTTAAATTTATGTTGTTGATTATTAAGGTGATTGTACCTATATTTTATTTTTTTTATTTGTAATTAACCTGTCTAACTAATTGTAGATACAAAAGGCAGTGTTTTATTATTCTATCTATAATTTTGGCTAACTTATTGAAATTAGTTAATTTTTAAAACATCTTCAATGGTTGACGCTGTTAATAGTCGAATTAAATAGCTATCTAATTCGGCAGTAGTAGAGTTTTTAATTTTAAATTCAATTTCAGAATTAATTTTGCCAAATTTAACTTTAATTAGATTTAATAAAGTTTCAAGTTTGCCTTCTTGCAACCCTTCAAGTTTACCTTCTTGTAGCCCTTCCATTCGACTTTGTTGGTTTAAACGTTCCATATAGGCCTTATAAACATTTACAGGTTTGTGCTTAATCATTTCATATTCCTCTTGAATAATATCTTCTAAAGTCAAATTTTCACCTTTATGTTCCATTAATATTTTAAACCAAATCCTAAATATTGACAAGTTTCTTGGGTTGTCTTTTTGCGATTGGGCTACTTTTAAGTAATTAACATGGTTTTGGACAATATCGTCATCAATTTCAATTAAAGCCATTTGGCTTAATAGGCTGTTTTCTTTAGGTAATAATTGGTTTTTATCCATTGTGCTTAGGTCTATTAAATAATATTCTACTTTTGGGATAAAGGCTTCTAATTCCTTATATTCACTTGGTAATTTTAAGAATAAATCCTGTAATTTATTTTTGGCATTCCAGGTCTTAGTGCCATCATAAAAAACAATTGGTAAAATTGGTGGCAATAATTGACCAGGCTTAACTTTGCCAGATTTTATTAAATGTTCAATAAATAGGGACATGTAAGTAGTTATACGAGAAGACATAAAATAATCGACGGTAGATTGAATTTCAAGGATGATTATGATATAAACATCGTTTCCCTTAAAATTAATTTTAAAGACAACATCAATAATGCGTTTAATTCGGCTAGTAGGATTTATATTAAACTCTGTATTTAAGAACTCAATAGTATCAAAATCAAGGTGTTCGACCCATTTAGCGCCTACAATATTAGTTAATAAATCAATAATAACTTCTTTGATTTGAAAAATATCTTTAAATAAGGCGTCTGGATTTTTTCGCTCTTTAAAATCAGCTCCATTGTCTGAATTATTGAAATTAGAAATTTTGTTTTGATTGACAATTTTATTTATTTTCTTTAACTTATCCTTGCGTATAGATTTAGCGGCGTCATTATTGTAAGAATCCAGGTCTTCTTGAACTAAAGTATTTGCCATTGGGAAAATTTTTAGCATGTAATTATTCCTGCCTTAAGCTAGTAAAAAAATAAAATATTATGCGTCGTTGATTTTATGCTAAATCAGTTATAGAATTTTGTCCAATTAAATTTTAAATGACATAGCTTGATGTTAAGAACGATAAAATTATAACTTATAAAAAAAATACTGTACAAGAAAATTATTATTTAGCCCTCTTGAAGCTTAAGTAAGTTGCATATAAAGAATTTTTTATATATGATTTTAATCTTTGCCAGCAAGCTTTGACGAAAAAAAATCGAGTTTAAATGATATTAAAATATTTTTCCAGGACTACATTAAGTATGGCGCTATTAGCAAGAAAGTTGGTGATTATAAATTAGACTTGGCACCAGATAAAATGTATTATGAAATTAAAAATAATAATGGTATTTATGTATTTGGTTAGTAATCTTAGTTTACGCTGACTTTATCGCTTTCTTCTTCACTGACAGCAATTTTGGCATCTGATTTTGTTGTGGTGGCAATTTCAAATCCTGGTAACCAACCTGATGTATCTAGCAAGGTGTTTTTAATGGTGTCTGGTTCGCCAGCACCAAGAGCTACGTCTTTATACATGGCTAATAACTGTATGGTAGTTAGTAGGCAGACATTGCGTTTTACAGCATAATCTGTTAATTCGGCAAATAATTCTTCGTTAGTCGTTTTACTGTGTTCATCTATTTTCTTTGATACTATTAGTAAGCCTTTTGGTTCAATGCCAGATTCTACCCAGTATCGTGTTTGAGCCATGCTCAATTGCCCAATATCTGATCGGTCGGCTTTAGATGGTGTCCAGACCACACGGGCAACTGCATCGGCACTTTCTTTACTGTGTAAACGTAATTCTTGTTTGTCATTGACAGATGTTTTTACATCAAATCCTAGCATTGCTAAAACTTTAGCGCAACTGACTAAGAGTTTTTCGTCATGATCGGTTAGTAGGGATTCTCTTAATTCTTTGGTCAGATTAATACGCGTTTCAACTTTGGATACTTTGTCATTAATCTGTTTTATTTGTTCATTATAATCAGCTAAAACTTTATCTAGTCTTGCTAATTCTTTGCTTAAATAACTCTCAACTATTGGAGAATTTTCCGAAGTCATTTCTTCTTTACCATTTACATGTTTTGATGTAGTCATATTTTTTTCTACTCCATTAATATTGATATCAGATGAATTCTCCATATTAAATTCATCTTTGGTTACGGAAAATGCTTTAAACTCAATATTTTGATTGATTAAATGTGGTATTGCAAAGTCGCTATTGTTAGATTTTGATGCTTTAGCGTCAGCTTCTTCTTTGGCTTTAATTTCGGCTTCTTCTTTGGCTTTAGCGTCAGCTTCTTCTTTAGCTTTAATTTCGGCTTCTTCTTTGGCTTTAGCGTCAGCTTCTTCTTTAGCTTTAATTTCGGATTCTTCTTTGGCTTTAGCGTCAGCTTCTTCTTTAGCTTTAATTTCGGCTTCTTCTTTGGCTTTAATTTCAGCTTCTTCTTTGGCTTTAGTTTCAGCTTCTTCTTTGGCTTTAATTTCAGCTTCTTCTTTGGCTTTAATTTCGGCTTCTTCTTTAGCTTTAATTTCGGCTTCTTCTTTAGCTTTAATTTCGGCTTCTTCTTTAGCTTTAATTTCGGCTTCTTCTTTGGCTTTAGCGTCAGCTTCTTCTTTGGCTTTAATTTCGGCTTCTTCTTTAGCTTTAGCGTCAGCTTCTTCTTTGGCTTTAGCGTCAGCTTCTTCTTTAGCTTTAATTTCGGCTTCTTCTTTGGCTTTAGTTTCGGCTTCTTCTTTAGCTTTAGCTGTTTCAAGGGAATTTTCGTCGTTTAAATCTTTAAACAAAC
>JAKAZS010000037.1 GCA_021815785.1 bacterium | reverse complement strand
TCAGAACATGGATGAGCTATTAACTGATTTAGCCAAAGTAAGTAATCAAAGCCAAAATGATTTGACTAATATTATCATTGGCAATTTTAAATTATGGAAATTACGTTTAAAAAAATATACTAAGCAGGATCTTTATTTGTACTTATTTTACAGTGTCCTGGTGGTTGTATCAGCCCTTATAGCTATATTAATGATCCAGGTGGTTAATAATATTTATCTGTCAATTAATTTAAATAAAGAATTAAAATTAATGACTTTTAATTCTAAAATTTTACCAAAACCGGCTTTTGATCAAATTGCTTTCTTAAATAGTGAAATAGCCGCTATCAGCAATAAAACAGTTAATCATGAATTATTAAATACTAGTGATATTGCTTCAGTTAAACAGGATTTATTAATGACCAAAAAATATGGTCTTTACAATAAATCAATTGAACTATATATGGATTTAATTTTAAATGATCTCTCAAGTAAAAATGACATTGAGGCAAGTTTTCAGCTCTTTGAACTTAATGATGCAATTGTAAATTTAGCTAATATAGTTTATGCGTATTATCCTCAAGACTATTTAAAACCAATAAATCAAATTAATTATCTTAAATTTCTTAATCAACGATTAAAAGATTTTGGACAAGTCAAATTGTCGGATAAGAATTTAGCTCAAATTGAAGCATTATTTCTACCTAAACTATATGAATCCTCATCGTATCTTGACAACAACATAGTTAATAAATTAGTTTCGCAATCATATCTAAATATTGCCAATAGTTATTATAATACTAATAATTTTGATCAGGCTTTAAATAGTTATAAATTATTAATAACAAACATTCGGACTAATGACGTTAATGATCCCACCAATTGGTTGTTGACTGCTACAGGTTTAAGTAAAATGGGAAATATTTATTTAAAACAATATCTTACTGTGTCACAGGGCAGTAATTTAGCAAATCAGTATTATAATTTGGCTCGTTTTAATTTGTCAAACTCCTCAAAATTTTATGATAAACTGGCAAAATCTTCTACTGAGCAAAATGAAGACGAGTTTCATCTTAAATGTTTATATAATGAAGCTTTATGTTATATAAGATTGGCCATATTAAATAAGACGCATAATGATAGAGCTGTTAATGACTATAGTTTAGCCCTAAATATATTGGAAGAAACATTACCTAAAATAAATGATGTAAATCTAAAATCTCAATTTAATGATACTATTGTAATTTGTAAATTAAAATGTTTGCCATTACTTTTGCAACAGTGGCAATTTATTAAAGCTATGGACTATATTCAGTCAGGATTACTAAAATATAAACTATCACTAAAATAACACGTTAATATTTTATTTAATTAACTTGTCTTTAGTTTTAGTTAATTAATTAAAGGCAGTTCAGCTAAAATATGTTGTGTCAGTTAATTTATTTAGATCGTATTGTGCTTAGCGCTTGAGTTTCATCTTCATCAAAAATTAATTGTGCCAAAGTTTCTACATGTTTATAATTTTGGGGTAAAGAAAATAAGTTTGGGTTAAAGTTGCATTGCTTTATTGCTGTAGTATAGAAATATACAATTGGTTTGGATTGAGTGTTATGTCCAGATTTAAAAAATAAAACTTGTTTAGAGGGAAATCCTGGGACATTACACCGTAATATTTTGTCAACCATTTGCATTACTGAAGCTGATAGCTCAATATTCGTAACCACGTCAATATAGCTGTCTAAATTATATTGGCCTTTTGTTGCTGAATAACTATATCTAACCAGATTGTAACCATGATCATTTTTACTGCCCAGTTTTTTAAAATTATGAATATTAGTTGTTGGTGTTTTACGCCGTTGGATAAAACTTACAATTGTTTCGGGTGGCTGACGCGTTATGCATTTACTACTATCATTATAGATAGTTACCAATTTATCATTATTAGTAATTATTGTGTGGCCAAAACTGTTATCGATGCGTATTTTATCTTTAGTGATACTAAATTCCTGTAGACCATACCAGCGATTTTGCTGTTTAATCGACCAGCCAGGAATTTCATTTGCCATTGCTTTAGTCATAAAGCAATGGGATGTTATATAAAACCCTATAATGAAAGCATAGATTTTTTGGGAAATCATATTTTAGACCCGAATGATGAATAAGGATTTTAATTATCATTATAGCTAAAATTAAGGTTTCGCCAAGTTAATTATTGTCAAAATAGTGCAATAAATTAAGTTATATTGTTATTTAAATTAATTTTTCCGAGCTGATTAAAATAATCAACTTATCGGCCTAATAATTTATTAACTGGTTGCATTTTAAGTTTAGCAACAATATTTTGAATAATAATCGGATCACCATTGCCACTGGCTCCGCCAGCCATAATATAATTTTTATTATCCATAGCCGTAGATTGTATTTTACGAATAATTTCGGGTAAGGTTAATTTTGGATAGTTTTTTTGTATACGTTCTAACTCAGCTGATGGTTTACCATCATTATGAGTTAGTAATTGAGTTAAATATTCGCTGTTAAACAAATTGTTAGTACTTTTACTTAAAATCACATCCAGTTTTGGACTTTGAAAACGCGACTGATCTGGTAAAAGCAAATTTAACTCACCTTGCTTTGGTTGAAATCGGACATCACTTAGGCTAGAATTTGGTGTAATGACCGTAGGATTTTTGCCCAGCATTTTGTCAACACAGTATTTTAAAACGGCTAAGTCACTTGCTTTACTAACATTAACGGCGAATGTTTTAGTTTGAACCGGGTCAGCTTCTTTAAGCTGCGACTCAATTTTTAAATGTTGGGTGGCACGGTACAGAGTTCGGGCATAATCTTGGTAGCCAAAAGTATTACCAGAACCACGATTGCTTTCTTGATTTAACCAATTGATAAAATTATTTATTTCATTATGGGTTTGACTTGGATCTAAAACTTTAATTGAGGGTAAGGGAGTTTTAGTTAAATTAAAATCACTATTATGCGAAGTTAATTGATATAGCATATTTTTAGTATCTTCATTAAATTTATTCACTTGGTTGCTAATGTCATCATTAATTAGAGGTAGTCCTGACTTATCGGTTTCTAATTTTAATTTACCCATAGCATCAAACCATTTTGGTTCAAAATAAATCAAACCATTTTGGCGAATAGCGGCAACATTATAAGCTCCTGGATTCTCCGCTTTTTGGGTATTGCTGGTACCATCTAATAGATGGAAATCACCAGTTTTGCGATTTAATAATAAATAATCACAGCCAATCATATCCGCTGGCGATCCAGCTTGCGTTGGTAAAATTAACCAGTTAGGACTGATTAAACTGTCTTTTTGCATACTGGCTAATAAGGTTTTCGTATGCTCGTAAACATAATATTGACCATCCTTTTTAAGCCTAACACTGCTTAATTCCTGGTTTAACTTATTTAAGGCAGATTTTAACCGAATTTCATCGACTGTCGGTGTAGGTTTACTAATTTCGGGAGCTGTTGATTTAACGTCAATTCTGGTGTCGGAAATCGGGATTAACAAATCAGGATTCAGGCTAAATTGATGCCGAAAATCACTTTTATCAATAAGTTTTCTCGTTAAATCTAAAATATTATTAGATCTAATGTTAGTTTCAGCTTTGTTTAAATCAATTTTACTTCTTAAACTGTCACTTCCTTCGCTTAGTCCGGCAAAAGTTAAACCAAATAATGACATCGTATAGGCCGATTTGGCGATTTGGCTACCAGTAGCCATTTTACCAGTATTTACCAGTGAACTTCCTTCAGCATTAATAACACCGCCGGGAACCCCTGACAAACTGGCAGTTATAGCTTTAGAACCAAGGATTTTACCGGTTAAGGTGTTATCTAAAATACTGCTTTCACTTAATTTACTAATTCCGATACTACTAGCTGTCATGGCTGAAAAACTTAAAGCGTTAGTAAAACTATTTTCCATTCTGTTCAAATAGAAATTATGCCCATTACCATTACTGGGTTCTAAAATTCCACCATATAAGGCTCCAGTTACAGCTGATTCTTTAAGGGATAAACCCAAAGCACTATTATCAGCAATTAACCCTGTCGTTGCAGCTGTAGTCTCACTAGTTATCAGGCCTTTTACCCCAAAGGCCAACGGAATCAAATCAGCAACCGTACCAACCCCTTGGCCTAAAGTTTGTGCATACCATTGTTTAGTATTAAATTTAGCTTCTTGAGGTTTATCAATAAATTGTACTTTATTCAGTAAATGGCTAGCGGTTAAATGGTCAATTAATTGAACTGTTCCGTTTACCGGATTTTGAATTGCTGAATACATTAACGAATCACCAAATATCTTTGCCAAGCTTGGACTTGTTGATTTTTTCGGAATTGTCGGAGATTCGATTTTAGAAAAGTTTTCGGTCATTGTGTTTTATATAAATTTAACTAGTTCTAAGTAACATATACCCAAAATTTTTATAGTTTTACCAAATTTACATTAAAATTTACTTTCAAAACCATTTTTACTTGGTTTATAAAAAATCATATCTTCCATCTCGTCTGGAAAACAAGGCATGTTTTTGCTCATGGCTTCACCAGTTTCGTGAACATATAAATAATTTTGGCCATAGCCAAGTGATTTATGAAAGTTATTGGTAGGATTGCGTAAAGTCAAAGGTACTTCTAAGTTGGCGGTTCTAATGGCAATATCTTTGGCCTTTTCATAGGCAGCAATTACGGCATTGGATTTAGGAGCTAAGGACAAATAAATTACTACTTGCGTAAGTGGCAATCTAGCTTCAGGCATGCCCAGCATTTTTACGGCATCATAAACGGCTACGGCCTGGTTTATTGCTGTAGGAGCTGCCATACCAACATCTTCACTGGCCAGGCAAAGCATGCGCCGAGCAATAAAAACCGGATCCTCACCTGATTCAAGTAATCGAGCTAACCAATAGATACCTGCATTTACATTAGAATTACGTACGGATTTTATTAAAGCTGAAATCATATTATAATGAAGATCACTATTTTTACCTAATTTTAAGATTTTATCAGGCTGCGCGCTCTGAACATGTTTAAGTGTTAATTCTTGAGCTTTTTCACTCAAACATATATCAACACTGGCTTCAAGTATATTTAGGCAACTACGAGCATCGCCGTTACCCAAATTGGCTATTTCACTAAGTATTTCGGTACAAGCTAAAATCTCATATTCACCTAACCCATTGATTTTGTCATTAAGGGCATTTTGTAAAATGCTGATTAAAGCGCTTAAACTTAAGCTTTTGAGCTGAAGAACTTGGAGCCGTGATAACAAGGCTGAATTAACCTCGATTGAAGGATTTTCGGTAGTAGCCCCAAATAAAGTGATTAAACCATTTTCCACATAAGGCAGTAGTGAATCCTGTTGCGTCTTATTAAAACGATGAATTTCATCCAAAAATAAAACAGTTGCAGTATTACCCATTTTTTGGTGAATTTTGGCTTCTTCAACCGTGGTTTTAATTTCCTTAACACCAGAACTTACGGCAGATTGAATAATGAAGTTAGCATCTAAAGAATTAGCAATAATTTGGGCAAGTGTGGTTTTACCAACGCCACTTGGCCCCCAAAATAGTAAGGATCGCGGTTTTTTGCGAGCAACAATTTGGGACAAAATAGCCTTGTCAGCAGTTAAGTGATCTTGGCCAATAAATTTATCCAGGGTTTGCGGGCGCATTCTTTGAGCTAGAGGAATATTTTTCATGATTTAGACCTAACCGGCAATTATTTTATAATAATAATTTTAAAAGCAGTATTATATATTATAATTTACTTAGACTATTGATGTAATATTTACGGTAACGTGTAACGGTTTTATAATTCTTATTTTTTAATCATGAAGAACAGAAATAAATTATTGATTTTAATACTTGTCTTGAACTTTTGGCCAATTTGTACACGGGTTCAAGCTACACCAGTAAAAAATGAGCCAAATCAACCAACTGCTGATTTAACAAGTCAAAACAAGGTTAATGGTAATGAAATTTTATTTAACAATGGAGTTCAAGCTTATAATCAGAAAAAATATGCTGATGCCTTAACTGATTTTGAAAAGGAATTAAAATCTAGTCCCAATAATTCTAATGCCTTATATTATGAAGCCTTAACCCTGCAAGCGATGTCAGACTATGCCAATGCTTTAAAATATTACCAGAAGATTATTGAATTAAACACTGATAAGAACGCGGTTAATTATGCCAAAATGGCCGTAAAGCAATTATCGGGTTTATCGCTAAAATGTCAAACCACGGATCAAGACAATCAAACGCTTAAGTCCAAACAAGTCTCAAAACGGCCACAAAATAATTCAGCAAAACCGGAAAATAAGTCAGCCGAAAAATTATCCCAAGATACTTTACCTGATTCTGCCGGTATTTATTATACCAAAACACCTGGTTCGACATTATTACTAGTAGAGGGAACAGTAAATGGCACCCCAACGCAATTCTATTTTGATACCGGGGCTGGTAATGTATTTTTTAGCAAACAACAACTTATGAATGCTGGCAGTATCATTACGGCTGGCTCTAAGGCTACTAAGACTGGTGGCGTTGGTTCAACTGAACTTATGAATGCTTATTTAGTTAAAGTTGATATCAATGTTGGAGGGATTAAAAGATCTAATTTCCCAGTCATAGTCAGTGATGACTATAATATTTCTGGTAATAGTGCGGGCTATCCGCTATTGGGTCGAGAGTTTTGGCGTGGGTATATGGTTGATATTGACAGTTCTTCCAATATGATTCGATTTTACAAGGAATCGGCCAATAATTGCCCGCCGGGAATTGACGTTCCTTTTCGACTTTATGGTACGCATATTATTGTAAATGTTACGGTTAATGGTGGCACAATGCCCATGATTTTTGATACCGGTGCTAGCGGCTTATGTTTTACCGAAAAACAGGCTATGGCTGCTAATATTATGATTCCAGCTAATGCCAAAACGGCTCAAAGCTCCGGGGTTTCAGGCACTACCCAGGCGGTTTTAGTTAATGTTCCCTTTCTAGCGCTTGGACCAATACAGTTAACGGATATTCAAGCTCAGGTGGTATTTGCTTCATTACAGCCATATCCTTTACTTGGCCAAAGTGTTTTTGGCAATAATTGGGAATATATTATTAATTATACCAAAAAGACAATAAGATTTATCAGCCGTTAACTAGTCACTTTAATGAGTTCTTTCCTAGCGTCATCGTGCCTATCTATAATAATTCATTGCATCATTATACTAGCAATGTAGTGCTAGTGATGCTGTAACTATAATTATATTGCTTTAGCGATAAGCAGTGAATCCCAACGTGTTGTATAGGCTCGGGATTTATGGCTAGCTTTAGCTAGCCATGGCTGTTTTACACCTTGAGCCGCTAAATGAATTGAATCTTTGCCATAATACAAATTAATTCTATCCATAACTTCCATGGCCTTATTTTTTTTACTTTGCAATTCGATATTCGCAAATAACGATAATTGTTGACCATTAACTTCACTTAAGTCTAAAAGCATAACACCAGCTTTAGCATATTTATAGCCGGATTGATAAATTTCTTGCAAAAGAGTTAATGCGGCTTTAAGCAAAGTAATGGTGTCATTACTAGCGTGAGCCAATTTAATAGTAGCTGATTTACTATACTGCGCATCTTGATTAAAGCGGTTAGTGGTTATAAACACTTGAATTATTTGGGCAAGCAAATGCTGTTGTCTTAATTTTTCACTGGCTCGACTTAAATATAACGTAATAGCTTGGGCTAATTCGTTATATTCATATACCGGTTGACCAAAAGATCTTGATGAAATTATTTGTTTATTAGCTGGAGCCACTTCTTCAATGTCTAAACAAGATTCACCCCTTAATTCCAGTACGGTGCGCTTTAAGACAATGCCAAAGCATTTTTGTAAATAGTCAGGATTGGTATCACGTAAATCTTTTACCGAATAAATACCCATATTTTTCAGCTTTTCATTAATTTTACGCCCCACTCCCCACACCTCATTAACAGCCAGGCTGGCTAAGATATTATCTTGTTCGCCTGGAGGCAATTGCGTTATATCAAAAACCCCGTTATACATAAGGTTTTTCTTGGCGATATGGTTACTTAATTTAGCTAGCGTTTTACTAGTCCCGATTCCTACACATACTGGCAAGCCTAGATCTTGTTTGATGGTATTTTTAATGCTCTGACCATAGACAATGCGGTCTTTACAGCCAGTCAAGTCGAGGAAGCATTCATCAATAGAATAAATTTCTTGTTTAGGGCTAAACTTACTTAAAATATTCATTACACGGTTAGACATATCACCATATAAGACATAGTTAGATGAATAAGCTTGAATTTTATATTTAAGAGCCAGGGATCGAATCTTAAAATATGGTACACCCATGGGCACGCCAAGGTCTTTAACTTCATTAGAACGTGCCACCACGCAGCCATCATTATTCGAAAGAACAACAACCGGTTTGTTTTCTAATTGAGGATTAAATACCCGTTCACAGGAAACATAAAAGTTATTACAATCAATTAATCCAAATATAGTTGTATTATTAGCTTGTTTCATGACTTATGTTCAGATAAAAAACAGATTTGTTTTGACTATAACGGTAGAATTGCTCATAAAATTTTATATTTAGAAACTATGTATTACGGCCGTAACTACGCCCCATATCTGAAAATTTTGTTCGCTCGTAATAGCGATAGTTTTATAATTAGGGTTAGCGGCTAATAAAAACACCTTGTTTTTTTGTATATATAACTGTTTGACTAATAATTCACCATCTAAAACCGCTATAATAATTTTTTTACTGGCTGTATTAAGCGACCGATCGACTATTAACAAATCACCATGATGAATTCCTTGGCCAATCATCGAGTCACCTTGAACCCTTAAAAAGAACGTAGCTTCTTTATGCGGTATAAGCAAGTCGTTAAGATTTAGCCTTTGTTCAATGTAGTCATCAGCCGGACTAGGAAAACCAGCCGAAATAGAACTTGTAAAGAGAGGAACAGCGTTGTTCATTATTTTAAACCAGTCACCATACATTTATATGGTATTCGATAGTCCAATTTTTGTCAATACGGTAAAATTAATCATTATTACTAAAACTATTTTTTACTAGCTTTAATGAAGAATTCTCTGGCCTGGTATTGAGTTTCTCATATAATGCAATGCTTAGCAGCATAAGCATAACAACAGGCTTATGTAGTAACCAGCCTGCAATGAAATCGCTATACAAGTATAAAATCAATGTTTACTTAAAATCATTTTTGTTTTAATTTTACTGGTTAATAACTCAATACCATATTTGTCATCAGGGCATAATATTTTATATTTGCTTAAATAATTATTGGCTTCGTCTAACTTATTCTGTTTGATATATATGACGGCTAAATTATAATAAGCAATTGATTCATGGCTATCAGATTGAGCAATAGCTAATTTATAAGCATCAATTGCTTGAGGCAAGTCACCGGTACGGTCAAAGACAACACCTAAGCCAAGGTTAGCTACAGGACAGACTTTTTTATTAGCTCTAGCTAGAAGTAAGGCTTTAGTATAATATTTTTTAGCATTATTATAGTCTTTTAAACTTAAATAAACACTGGCTAAATTACAGTTACCACTAATGAAATCAGCTGTTTCTAGTGCCTGTTTAAAAATATCCAAAGCTAAATTATAGTTTTTTTGCAAAAAATAGCCATAGGCAACATTATTTAAAGCAATGGCTTTTTCAACATTGGGTTTTAATTTAACCGTATTCGTAAAGTCAGTGTTTTCACTATTACGGATAGGTTCAGTCGGGTTATTAGATCCCAAACCTAACGAATTAACAGGATTAATACCAGCTTGCAATTCTTTGATTGTTTGCCTGGTATCAAACGAATACTTGGGATTGGTTTCAAATTTCAATGAAGTCTTGTAGGCTTCTAAAGCCTTTTCTTTATCATTTAAGGCTCTTTGAATTTCCCCTAAATGATAATAAGCTAGCGCATAATTAGGTTTCAATTCAATAGCGTGATTAATATTGTTCAAAGCCAAATCATAATTGCCTTGTTTAAAATAAATCCAGCCGCGTAAATTAAAGGCGTTAGCTGAATTTTTGGCAATAGCTAAATTACAGTAATTTAAGGCTTGCGTATCATTGTTCAAAGCCAAATAACAGTCCGCAATATTTACCAGTAAATTAGCATCAGGATTTTGGGCAAGGCTTTTTTCTTTTAAAAAATAGCCAAGGGCAGCTTGGTAATTATTAGAACGCGCTAAAACAGAGGCAATATTATCAAGAGCATCTTGATAATTAGGATTCAGGTTTAAACACTGAAGAAAGCAGTTGTGGGCATCATTTAAATTACCACTGCGTAAATAAGCAATTCCTTTTAAATTAATGGCTTCATAATTATTCTTATCATATTTTAAAACTTGGTTAAAATCATTTATAGCTTTAGTCCAATTATTATTAGCTAAAGAATTAAGACCGTTTTTTAAATCAATTGAAATATTTTGCTGATTCTCATCGCGGTTAAGCTTTTCGTTCGCTAAATAACGGGAATTATTAGGTTCAGTACTTGTATTTTCTTGATTATCAATAACAGAATTACCATTGGTTTTACCCCTTGTATTTTCTTGATTATTGAAAACCGGATTATCATTGATTTTAATCCTTGAATGCTGGTTTAAGCCTGGATTATCGGGATTAGTATGACTTTGATAATTATTAGTGACGTCTTCCTGATTTGCTGGATTGTCATATGATTCTTGATTAGCCGTTGGCGAATTTGAATTTATTGAATCAGCATTAGGAGTCCGGGTATTTACGAACGTTTGCGCTAAAAGGTCATTAGGGACAAGTAAAATTGCCGTCAGCAACAGAAAAAAATTAACATTTTTTAAACTCATATTTCCTCAGCGTAAATATAGTTAAATGAGGGGAATTATTTGATTTTTAAGAATTTACCTTAAAATTTGTCCTTATAATAAAGCTTAAAAAATCATGATTAAACGAATAAATAGCCCGAATTAATATCATTATATATTAAATGGTTTATTTTAAGAAGTGTAAAAGACCATTAGTCAAGTTAACAATTAAACTTAATCCAATGAGTATTTCATGATAACAATCTAATATTATGATAATATATATTTTTGGTTTTCGATTTTTTGAATGATAATTTATGGAGAAATTCCAACTTAAGGACATATTTCAGCAGCAATTATATAATTGTGCCAAGTATAATCAAATCCTGCGTCAGGTAAGAAACAATCAGTTTAAAGAATTAAATATAGCCGGGTTAAATGATTCGGCTAGAGCCTTAATTATTTCCACTTTGTTTTTTGAATTAAAAAAAACCTTAATTATTATTGAACCCGATAATCATGCTGGAATCAAGTTATATCAAGAATTACAGAATTTAAACAGCAATCAGGTTTATTTTTATCCCGCATCTGAAGTTTTGCCCTACGAACAGGTTTTAAGTTCACCAGACAATACGGCTTTGCAATTAGACTTATTGCTCAACTTAGCCTTAACCCCCGATGAACCGGTATTAGCGGTTGTAGCAGCTCCAGCTCTAATTCAGCGGGTATTAGATCAAAAAACAATCCTGGATTCAACGCTTAACCTCAAAATTAAAGATACCATCGAGCCTGGCGATCTAGCCTTAAGTCTAGTTAAACTTGGCTATAGCAAAGAAAGCATTGTAACCTTGCGTGGTGAATTTAGTGTCAAAGGTGATATTTTTGATATCTACCCATCCTGTGGTAAGCCGTTTCGAATTGAATTTTTTGATAATGAAATTGAATCCATACGTTATTTTAATATTGATTCACAAAGATCAATTGAAGAAATAACTCAAGTGAAAATTCCGCCGCGTTACTGGTTTATTTTTCCTGATGATAATAACGTCAAACAAATGTTTCGTGAAGACCTTGGACGAGCGCTTAATGATGGCTTAAAAAATCTGGATGAACAATCTAGTCAGACGTTAAGATCAATTATGGAAGATGATTTAGTTGCTTTAGCTCAAGGCGCCTATCGTGAAGCTACTGAATATTATGCTCCGTTTCTCTATGGTAAAGCCACTACTCTCACTGATTACTTTCATCCTCAATGTATCTTAGCTATTGACGAATGGGATCTTACGGCCAGTGCCTTAAAAACCTATGAAGAAAAATTAAATCATGCTTATGAAGAAGGTACTAATAATGGCCGATTATTACCTTTGCCGGAGCTTTTGCATAAGTCTTATAGTCAAATTCAAAGTCAGATGGGAACTAGTCCAAAAATATTTTTCACCAATTTTGCCTTGGAATTATCTTCAGGTATCGAAGCACAAGACCAAGTTATTGCTTTTGATTGCAGTTCGGGTGAACGTTTTAACAATAACATGAGTTCATTTACGGCTAAAGTCAAAGAATTAAGAGCCAGTGGTTATAAAATTACCGTTTCGACAGAACAGCCTCAGCGAATCCTGGAAATACTACGTGAATGGGATTGTCCAGCTTATTATCTTACAAAAATGGAAGATCTTGAAGAACTTAACCAGGACGAGCATGTTGAAAATCCGGTACTAATAATAAAACAAGGGTTTTTAGGCGGCTTTTTTCTTAAAGACATTAATCTGGTATCAATAACTGATAGTGAAATTTTTGGTTTAAAACGTCGACCAATTATTTACCGGCGACCAAAAGAAGATAAACAGTTTGAACGATTTAGCCATATTAGTGATATTAATGTGGGTGATTATGTAGTCCATATTAAAAATGGCATTGGCCAATTTACTGGCGTCCAACGGATTACGGTTGATAAGCAGCAACGTGAGTATTTGGCTATTCAATATGCTGGTGATGATAGGCTTTATGTGCCAGTTGACCAAATTAATTTATTATCCGCTTATAAAAGCTCTCAAGACAATCCACCGCGTTTGTCTAAGCTTGGTGGCGCAGAATGGGAAAATACCAAGCGTAAAGTCAAAAAAGCAATTAAAGATGTTGCTACTGATTTACTGAATTTAAATGCGTTGCGGGCTAAACAGGAAGGTTTCTCCTGCTTACCGGATACCCCATGGCAATATGAAATGGAAGAAGCTTTTCCTTATGAAGAGACACCAGACCAATGGCAGGCAATTCTTGATACAAAAAAAGACTTAGAATCAGTAAAACCCATGGATCGTCTAATCTGTGGTGATGTAGGTTTTGGTAAAACCGAAGTAGCTCTAAGAGCTATTTTCAAAACGGTCATGTCTGGCAAACAGGCAGCTATTCTGGTTCCTACTACAATTTTAGCCCAACAACATTTCAACACCTTAAGTGAACGATTTGCCCCCTATCCAATTAGAGTCGGGTTGTTAAGTCGATTTCGCACTGCTAGTGAACAGAATCAGGTGATTAAACGTTTAAGTCAAGGCGAAATAGACGTAGTGGTTGGTACTCACCGTCTGATTCAAAAAGATATTCAGTTTAAGGATTTAGGCCTGCTCGTAATTGACGAAGAACAGCGCTTTGGTGTTGCCCACAAAGAAAAACTTAAGCAAATCAGGGTTATTGTTGATGTTTTAACCATGTCAGCTACACCAATTCCCCGCACTTTATATATGGCATTATCTGGAGCTCGGGAGATGTCGGTTATTAATACGCCACCAGTAAACCGCTCACCCATAAAAACTTTTGTTGGTGAATATAAACAGCCTTTAGTAAGAACAGCCATTCTTCACGAAATAGAGCGTAGCGGACAGGTTTATTTTGTTCATAATCGCGTTAATGATATTGAACAAATTGCCTTTGAACTTAGTCAACTTGTACCTGAAGCCCGCATTGCTATAGGACATGGACAAATGCAGGAAAAAGATCTAGAAAATATTATGCTCGACTTTTTAAGTCATGAGTATGATATTTTAGTATGTACAACAATTATTGAATCCGGTTTAGACATTCCTAATGTTAATACCATTATTATTGATGAATCGGATAAATTAGGCTTATCCCAATTATATCAATTGCGCGGCCGGGTTGGGCGGTCTAATGTACAGGCCTATGCCTATTGTCTGTATAATGGTAATAAAATTTTAGTCGATAATGCACAAGAACGTCTTAAAGCGATAAGAGAATTTTCCGCTTTAGGTTCAGGCTATCAAATTGCCTTAAAAGATATGGAAATCAGAGGAGTTGGTAATATTTTAGGACACGAACAGCATGGCCATATTTTAGCTGTTGGTTTTGATTTATATTGCAAACTACTTGAAGAATCAATTGCTGAAGTAAAAGGTCAAAGTATTGAACGCGATGCCGATTGTCAAGTTGACATTAATATTACGGCACTTATTCCGGAAAATTATATTCCCGATGGCAAGCAGCGAATAACTGAATACAAGCGTTTGGCCGATGTTAAGAATCTAACCAATCTCAACAAAATTATTGATGAATGGCAAGATCGATTTGGCAGTCCACCAATCGAGGCCTTGCAACTTGTCAAGATAATCAGAATTCGCATATTGGCAAGTAGCGCCAATATTTTAGCAATCAAACCAGAATTACTAGGTTTACGATTGTTTATAAATTGTCGGTTACCAGAATGGCTTGCTATTCAAAATAAATTACCAAAACACTTAAGTCTCAAAACCGTTTATAAACCAGGTATTCCTTCAGAACATTTAACCCATCCATATGTTTTATTACGTTGCGAAGGCATGTCACCAAGTCAACAGCTTGACATTGTCGAAGAGTTAATAAAAGGAATTTTAAGTAACATTAATACGCCAAGCAAAGTATAATTTTAAAGTGAAAAATGTTTTTATAGGATAAGAATGTGAATACAAAATTAATAATTTCTTTAGCGATGTCTGTTTCGATTCTGACTTCTAGTTGTACGCTTAATCCTGGTTCTAAATCAGAAACCCAAAAGCTTTCGGTCGCTACTGATTCAGGTAATTCCTTAAGCAATAAACCGGTACCTGGAGAATCAGCAAGTATTAATGATATTGAAAATATTAAAATAAATCACCAAAAACAAGCCAAACTAATTGATGCAACCGTAATCCTCACTGTTAATGGGGAGCCAATTACCATTGGTCAATACCGTGAAGATTTTAAGTTAAAACAATTACAAGTTCAAACCCAGTTGTTATCTAACCCATTGTTGATTAATCATCTTATTGATAAAGCAAAAAAAAACAATGTGACTATTAGTAGTGATGAAAAGAAACAATTAATGGATCAAGCAAAAATAGCTCAAAATGCTCCCGGCAGTTTTATTAATAAAGACACAAAAAATAAGGCGATCGACAAAGATTTATTTGCCAAACAAATTCTTGATACCGCTTTAGCTTTTAAAATGGCTTGTACAGATATTGAAAAAAATCTTTTGTCCGAATTAATTAATCGGCTCTTAATTATTGAAGCAAGTAAAAAAGACGGTTTTGAAAAAAATGCCTATCAGGATTTTGTCACATTTAAACATGCTAATGATATTAAAAAAATGTCCAATGAACATAATTTGACCGAAAATCAATTTAAACAAAATTTTATTGATGAGGAAATGATTAAACAGGAAGTTGATAAAATTGCAGGCTCACCAACTATTACCGATAAAGAAATTAGTGATTTTTATAATAGTCATCATGATGAATTTAAGCACGGGAAACGGCTTAAATTAAAACAAATTTTTATCCTATCTCCTCAAACCGACGGGCCTGGTTTTAAAAGTGTAAAATCACAATTAAAAGAAAAATTTCCGAAAGCCAGCGCCAAAGAGCTAGAAACCAAAGAAGCTCAATTTATGAATATTCAAAGTCAAAAAGCTAGTATTATTTTGGCTCAAGTAATTAAAGGTGTTAGCCTGGATAAAATAAATCCCAAAAAAGAAAAAGACATTTTTATTGAAACTGATGAACAGAATAAAGGTAGTCAGTTTATCGAAATTGAAGCTATGCCTAAAGAAATGTCAGCTGAATTAAACAAGCTTAAACCTAATGAATACTGTCCTAAGGTTTTTAGAACTGGTATTGGTTTCCAAATTGTCCAAGTCGTTGCTCGTGAAGATAGTGGTTATTTACCGTTAACTGAAGTTAAAGATTATATAAAACAGGTTTTAAAGCAACAAAAAGCCCAGAATAGTGTTGCACAATGGCTCGATAATGCTCGAAAATCTGCTAAAATTATTTTATCTAAAGATTTTAGTTCAATTATTGAAAGTAATCTTAAAACTAAAAATCAAGTTGAAACAATGCCTAAGGCTAATGAGCCAATGCCGATAAATAAGCCTGATAGCCAAACTAACCAAAAATAGTTTTTTATTTGAGTAAAAATTCATGAAGATAAAGCTAAGAATTCTTTTAAACCTTGCCATGCTTTTACTTATCGTAAGTATTATGCTTAATGCCTGTCAAAAGAAAGTCGTTGCACCAAATGTTGTAGTCAAATCAAAAATTGATAATTTAGCTAATGTAATTTCTATTTCGCAAGACAGTCTTAATGATATTGATATTCAATATGATAAAGCTAAGTATCGACAGATCGATAGTGAAGTCGTAACCACTGGAGAAGTTTTAGCCAATGCTAATTTAACCACTAAAGTAACTTCAACGGTAGCTGGGCGAGTAACTCAAGTTCTGACTCATATTGGTGATCATGTCAAAGAAGGTCAAACTTTATTGACTTTAATCAGTCAGGATATTGAACAAGCCGAATCTGATTTACTCCAAGCACAACAACAAGTTTTAGCTGACCTAAAATCTAATTTAATTCAAATTGATTCTGATATGTCTTCTGGTAAAGCTCAAATTAAATATTCGGAAAGCACCTATAAACGGATGGAATCGTTGGTTAACGAAAAAATCGCCTCACGCGCTGATTATGAAGCTGCCAAAACTCAATTCGATAAAGATCAAATTAATCTTGACACTTTAAAAACTAAGCGCAGTGCAACGATTTCTTTATCAAGCGAAAAACTTAGATTGCAGACGGAACCAATTATGCAAAAATTAAAGCTTTTAGGTCTTAATGAAGAGCAAATAAGAATTTTGCTTAAAACCCGAAAAATAAATTCCTTGGTTAAAATAATTTCGCCAACAACTGGTATTGTTATTCAACGGGATGTTAATTTAGGAGAATTAATTGATCCTACCAAGATTTTATTTACCATAGGTAATTTTAAAACAGTTTGGTTAAAGGCTGATGTTTATGAAAAAGATATTTCCCTAATTAAAGAAGGTCAGCCAATTGAATTAGAATTAGATAGTTTTCCCGGGCAAAAGTTTTTTGGTAAATTGAATTATGTTGCCGATTCAGTTAACCAAGAAACCAGAACCCTACAGGTTCGGGCCGAAGTCGAAAATCTTAATGATCAGCTAAAACCAAAAATGTATGCACGTATGAAAATATGTGTTGGCGAACATAATGAATTAACAGTGCCTAAAACAGCTATTCAAGAGGCTGATGGCAATAAAGTTGTTTATATTCCCATTAGCGCTAATCAATTTAAAGAACAGAAAGTTATTGTGGGCAATGAAAATGGTGACTATGTCCAAATTCTTACTGGCCTAAAACCAGGAGAAAAAGTCGTAACGAAAGGATCGTTTGAACTACGTAGTGAAACACTAAAGGAATCATAAATTTATGGGACAAGTTTTACCGGAATTAGATTTAATTAATCGGGTCAAGGAAATTAAAACTTTAGGCAAACTGATTGGCTTAACGAATGGGTGTTTTGATATTCTGCATATCGGTCATATTGAGTCCTTAAAATTAGCCAAAAATCAATGCGACTGCTTAATCGTCCTGGTTAATTCTGACCTTTCCGTACAAGAATTAAAAGGAAAGAATCGACCTATTATCAATGAAACTGATCGCTGTGAACTTTTGGCAGCCTTAATTTATGTTGATTATGTTGGTTTATTTAATGAATCTACGCCTAAGCGGCTTATTTCACTAATTAAACCCGACATTTATTTTAAAGGGTCAGACTACGACTTGACTAAATTACCGGAAAGTAAAATTGTTGAAACTTATGGTGGCAAAATTGTCAGCCTAAATTTTTTACCCAATAACAGTACTAGTAATATCATTAATAAAATTAAAAGTTTAAGTTAATTAGCGGATTTTTTATTTTGAAGATATGCCAAGCGTAATTTGGCATCTTCAAGAAAATCCCCATGTTGGCTAACTTTCAAGGCTTCTTTAAAATAATGTTTAGCTTCATTTAATTTGCCTTTGCGTTCCATGAGTAAGGCCAGCCGATAATAGGCCTCGCCCATTTGGGGGTCTTTTTCAATAGTTATGCGATAACAGGAAATAGCTTTGTTGTAGTCCTTTTGTACTTCGTAGGCTGAGGCTAAATTAAAATAAGCAATAACTAATTTAGGATCAAGTTTAATTGCTTTTTGCCAGTTTTTAATAGCCCCATTAAGATCTTGTTTGGCTCTTAAAGTTGCGCCAATTCCATTATAGGTAATAGCGTCATTAGGGTTTATGGCCACGGCTTGGTTAAATTGCATTAAGGCATTTACGTAATCATGTTTTTGATTATAAATTAAGCCTAAATTACTGTAAGCTTCAGCTAAATCAGGATAAGTGGCGATAGTTTCCTTATAGTATTTCTGAGCCAAATTCAAATTACCCTTCAAATGATATTTAACGGCTTCATTATAATATTTAAGCGCCTTTGATTTTGCTGATTTATTATTGGTAATAAGCATATTATTTGGTGGCAAATTGGTCTTATTATCGTTTTTAGTAATCGACTGTTCACAAACCGAAGTAGTTATTGAGGATTTTTTCGTTGCGACCGGATATTCAAGATTAGGGTCCGATTCTTTAAACAAATGGTTATTCTTAGTGGGTTTAGGAGTTTCAGTTGATTCCGGTAAGTCCTGTTTAAAAGCATTAGTTGAATTATTTTCACTGCGCAGATTTTCACTGACTACTTTATTGTCAATCTGGGGTTTTAAATCAAGCGGAATGTTGGGGTTACTTGGCCTTACCCCCCAGTCAAAATCTGGCGAATCATTAACTGGCGATTTTTCTAGCCTCGCTAATTTTGGCTTATCCTTAGTACTACTTAAATCCGTTAAATCATTGTAATATTTCGGCGAATACATTGGATCTAATTTATCGACATTTACAGCGTTATCATTAGAGTTGGTATTAGTTTGCGATCGTGATTCAGCAGGTAAATCAGCGCTTTTGGCACCGTTAAAAGTATCATTGGTAAACATATTATTATCAGCATTTTGCTGGTTTTGAACTTGCTTGGCGTGTGAATAACGCTTGCGGCGATATGAATAATTTTGCGCAAGATCCTTGTAAATAGACTCATGCGTTTCCGGATCCGGATCAATCAATTTTGCATTAAGTTTTATCACCACATGGTTTAAGTCAATGCCAATTACCTGAGGCTTAACACTGACATTTTCAGCCAAATGGATAACTAGCCTAGCTTGACTTTGATTATTCGTATCACTATTAGTAAAGTTAACCTGGTTAATACCATTAAAAATATTGTCAAAATATTTTGACAACTCTTCCTTCGTTGGCATAGTGACTTCATCAATTGTTGCATTAAGGAAATCAATAACTAGTCGTTTGCTTGGCTGCGGGATTAAGAGCATTGAGGGCAAATCAGGAAATTGATTTTTAGGCATTTCTAAATTAACGACAAGGTTATGATCTTTATCAATCCACAGACCTTTAATTTTTTCCAAGCCGTTAGCTAACGAATTAACTGGATTGATAATTAAAAATGCTAAAAGGCAAAGCAAAATTTTAACATTACGATTACTGTATTTCATTTTCTAAAACCCAAATTTGATACCAAAACATATGTGTTTTTCTCTTAAATTATTTTTACAGTTCTAATTTACTATATTTTCGTAAACGATTAAACTTGCAATATAATGAAAAAACTAAAGCTGTCATTACCTAGTATTGAAAGTATCATTATATCATTAAAATTTTAGGTAATTAAGTCTCATCCTTTCTAAATTAAGCTAAAAGCGAGTTAAACAATTCAAGATTTAAGGCTAATTTAATGTTTATTTGCTAAAATTAAATTATGATATATAATAGCTATACTTAAAAGTCTTGTTTTACGTCAAATTACGAACCTGAGTTAAAAAATATGAGAATTTTTCTATTAGGCTTATTGCTACTTAATTTAAACTGTAATGATCAAATTTTTGCTAAAAATAATCCAAAAATTATTGGTCACGGCCACAACAACCAGATAAAATCGTCTAAATATCATAAAAATTATCTAGTTCCGCCACCACCGCCTTATGTACCATCAATTTCAACCAATTATAAATCCCCTCACCAGGTTAACAACCTAGTGAATACTGGTACCCAAAGCAACCCATACCTTTGGGAACGCAATCCGGTTTATTCAAGTATTGACAACTCCAATGGAACAGTTATTAAGCCTAATAAATACTTAACCTATTTTAATTAAGTTAGTTATGGCCAAACTTTTTTTAAATCCTTAGAAAAAGCTAAAACTTATTCGATCAATATACTTTAAACATAGTTTTTAGTATAGAATTAAAAAGTTAATAAGCGCAATCTATATTTAAGGAGGTCTAGCGTGACTAAAGTAGGGGTTCCTAAAGAAATACTTGACAATGAGTATCGTGTAGCCTTAACCATGGCTGGTACAAGAGCTTTGGTTACTGATGGACACGATGTATATGTTGAGAAAAATGCTGGGATTGGATCGGGCATTACTGATGAAGATTATGTAAGTTGTGGTGCTAAAATTTTACCAGATGCAGCTAGTGTTTTTGATACAGCTGACCTTATCTTAAAAGTTAAAGAACCACAAGCTAATGAAGTAAAAATGCTGAAAAAGAATCAGTTATTATTTACCTATTTACATTTGGCCGCACATAGTGATCTTACTAAACAGCTTTGTAAAACAGGCGCTACCTGTATTGCTTATGAAACTGTTCAATTAGATAATGGTGCATTGCCCTTACTTACACCAATGAGTGAAATTGCGGGTCGACTGGCTACACAAATTGGGGCTAATTATCTCGAACGCCCGATGGGTGGTCGTGGAGTTCTGTTAGGTGGCGTACCAGGCGTTGAACCAGGTGAAGTCGTTATAATTGGTGGCGGGGTAGTTGGCACTAATGCAGCTAAAGTAGCTTTAGGCTTAGGTGCCAGAGTTACCTTATTTGACATGTCGCTAGAGCGCTTACGTTATCTTGACGATATTTTTAATGGCCAATTACGAACAGTATTTTCAGTTGGGCATTATCTTGAAAGCTTGCTTCCTTCAGCTGATTTAGTAATTGGCGCTGTGCTTATCCCTGGTAAACAAGCACCAAGAATTGTCACCAAAGGTATGGTCGCTAAAATGAAAAAAGGTGCCGTAATTGTTGATGTAAGCGTCGATCAAGGTGGCTGCATTGAAACTATTCATTCTACTACCCACTCTAGTCCAATTTATGAAGTTTCGGGCGTTGTTCACTATGGTGTAGCTAATATTCCCGGAGCTGTGCCTTGGACGTCAACTAGAGCCTTAACTAATGCAACTTTATCTTACGTTCTAAAACTGGCTAATGGTGGAATTGAAGCCTTAAAAGCTGATAAAGCTTTATCTAAAGGTTTAAATATTCACCAAGGTGAAATAATTCATCCTGCTGTAGCTGAAGCTGTCGGTAGTCCCGTCAGTGTTTTGAAGTAACCAGTAAAAAATCAAATGCCTAAAATTGCTACTTGGAATGTAAATGGCTTAAGGGCAGTTTTAGCGAAAGACGCTCTAACTTGGATTCATGATTTCGATATTATCGGACTTCAAGAATCCAAGTTGAGTTTTAACCTAGAGGACAATTTATTGGGATACCAGGCTTATTATAGTTTGGCGCAAAAGAAAGGTTATTCAGGAGTAGTTGTTTTAACTAAACAATTACCTCGGGAAATTGAAAATTGCTTTTCGACCACTAACTATAAAGATAATGAAGGCAGAATTTTAAAACTTAACTATGAAAATTTTCTCTTATATAATATCTATTTTCCCAATGGTAAAAAAGACAGTTTACGACTTGCCTTTAAACTAGATTTTTACCGCCATTTTCTTGAGGAAATGCAAAATGTCCTCAAAAATCAGCAAAAGGTAATAGTTATGGGTGATTTTAATACCGCCCATCAACCAATTGATTTAGCTCGACCTAAAGAAAACGAATCTGTTTCAGGATTTTTACCCCAAGAACGACAACTTATTGATGAAATAATTAAGCTAGGTTTTATTGATTGTTTTCGGCATTTTACCAGTGAGCCAAACTGGTATACTTGGTGGCATTTGCGTACTGGTGCCCGAAAGCGCAATAGTGGCTGGCGTATTGATTACCTGATGGTTTCACAGGCATTAACTTCTCAATTAGAAAATTCAACAATACACAACAACATACTAGGCTCCGATCATTGCCCAGTATCGATATCATTGACTATTTAAGACAATTACTAATTACGGCGCTTACGTGCAGCTTCAGCTTTACGTTTACGTTTTACGCTTGGCTTTTCATATCTTTCACGACGCTTTATTTCTGACAAAATGCCAGCTTTTTGGATTTTTTTCTTAAATCTTTTTAATGCGGCTTCAATACTTTCGCCTTCAGCAACTCTAACCTCTGACAAGAGACCCCCTGATTAAACAACGGTTATATACTTTTAATTTAATTTTAGCAAAAACTATTACTAATTTTTGGTTTTATTACAAAAATCTTTAATATTTAAAAATTGAATTAAAACTGATTAATTTTAATTAATTCTAAAAGAAGAATAAATGGTAAATAAGCCAAAGCCAACAAAAACAAAAGAAGCCAGTATTTTGGTTAATTTAGCAGGAATAAATTGACCTAAATATTTAAAAACAATTATCGCCATGACATCTGCCAAAATTAAACCTACTGAACTGCCCCAAAATACGGAAGTATAATCATGAAATCTTGAGGCTAAACCAATAGTCGTAAACATTGTTTTATCGGCTAATTCAGCTAAGAAAAAAATCAGGGCACATTGCAAAATGGGATTAAATTTTGGCTTATGTTCGTCAATTTCGATAACGTCTTCGTTAAATTCGCGTAAAAAAATTACCCCAAAAATAATAATGGTAAGACCAACAAAAATATTTAAAATTTTAGGTGGTAATAAATTACCAATGTATTCTCCTAAATAAACCGAAAAAAAATGCAAAATTAACGTTGCTAAACTTATGGCAATAATAACTTCACGGGTTTTATATTTTTTGGTTAAAGCCACGGTTAAAATTTGCGTTTTATCGCCTAATTCAGCTAAAAATACCAGCCCAGCTGTTTGTAAAAAATGTTCCATGGATTTATTTTATTTCTTTGGAAAAGAATTTAGTCAGTGATTCACCAATTTTATCGGCTGCCGGGTATCGGTAACCACCATATTCACTATAAATGATATAAGGGTTGCTCAACGCCTGTTGTTGATTAAAACCATTTAAAACCAAGTTTAGATTTTGGGCTCCATTAAGTTCTAATTTATCAGCGCCATAAACAAATAAACCTAAGGATAAGAAAATAAAAAATGGTCCCAGGACAAACATTACAATCATGCCATGAGCTTCCGAAATAAGCGATTTTGGATCTGGCTGCCAATTAATGATAAACATTGAAATAAGCATTAATGGTATTTTAATCGGCATAACTAAAGCATTAGGAACCAAACCATTTACTTTGGGTAAACCGTCCCAAAAAGCAATCCGATCGTTAGTAAAACAGATAATGCCTTTAACCATATACATGATCCCAAGCAAAATAGCTATTACACCAATGCTTATTCTTACGTTGTCGCTTGACAGATAATTGCTTATAAATTCCATAATTATCTTATATTTCCTAAAAAATTATTACTAAAGTTTATTATAAAATTAATATTTTTTCAATTTATTTAAGATCTTAAGTTAAAATTAAGGTCTTAAATAAATTGAAAATAGTCACGTCTTATAGTTAATTACGCAAAAGGAAAATATGGTCACGTCTTATCGAAGCATTAATTGTGGAAAAATTACCCAAGCTAATCTTGGGCAAACAGTTTCTTTAGCTGGATGGGTTGACGTTAGACGCGATCTAGGTGGTCTTATCTTTATTGAATTAAGAGATTATACTGGAATTATCCAATTAGTAAGTGATCCAAATAAGAATCAAGCTGTTCATGAATTGTTTTCAACTTTAAAATCAGAATACGTTATTCAGGTAACCGGTGTAATTAATAATCGCCCCAGTCAAAGCCAAAATCAAGGTGCCTTGACCGGCAGTTTTGAAATTTACCCTGATTCAGCTACAGTGCTTAATACTTGTCAACCCTTGCCGTTTAATTTAAATCAAAGTCATTCTATTGACGAGGCCTTAAAATTAAAATATCGTTATTTAGATATTAGACGACCCATAATGAAAAACAATCTATACTTACGCCATAAAATCACCCAATCAATTCGCGACTGCTTAAATCAAGAAGACTTTATCGAAGTTGAAACACCAATATTGACCAAAGCTACACCCGAAGGCGCCCGCGATTTTTTAGTACCGAGTCGGTTAAATCCTGGTGCTTTTTATGCCTTACCGCAATCACCGCAATTATTCAAGCAAACCTTAGTGATTAGCGGTATTGAAAAATACTACCAAATTGCCCGCTGTTTTCGGGATGAAGACTTAAGAGCAGATCGACAGTTAGAATTTACCCAAGTAGATATTGAAATGGCTTTTGCCACTGAGGATTTAGTTATTAATACAACGGAAAACCTGTTAACCAAAGCCTTTAAAGAAGCAGATATTGAATTAACAACACCATTTCCGCAAATGACTTATGCTGAAGCCATGTCAAAATACGGATCGGACAAGCCCGATACCAGGTTTGGCCTAACGATCAATGATATAACTGACCTGGTGGCAAATTTTAATATTGAATTTTTAAAAAATAGTATTAATCAAGGTCACAAAGTCAAAGCTATTTGTGTCCCCGGTTTTAGTCAGGTAACCCGAACCCAAATAAATGAATATACTAATTTAATCAAGGCAAGTAAAGCTAGTGGCTTAGCGTGGCTTGCCTTTACCAGTGACAAGGTGCGCTCGTCAGGGATTGATAAATATTTAAGCAAAACCGATCTTGATAATTTAAAACAGGCAACCAATTGTACTACTGATGATTTAATCTTAATTGTCGCTGATAAGGAAACCTTGGCACTTACGGCCTTAGGTAGGTTGAGATTGCATCTAGCTAATGTCTTAAATCTTATTGATGAAAATAAGCATAATTTACTTTGGGTTATTGATTTTCCGATGTTTGAATTTAATGATGATGAAAATCGGCTTGAAGCAGTGCACCATCCCTTTACCAGTCCTAATCTAAGTGATGTGGATTTACTTGAGCATAATCCGGCTAAAGCTTGTGCCAGAGCTTACGATATTGTCTACAATGGCGTCGAGCTTGGCGGTGGCTCAATTAGAATTCATAATCATGAATTACAGCAAAAAATATTTTCGTTGATTGGCCTAACCAATGAAACGGCTAAAGAAAAATTTGGCTTTTTATTAGAAGCTTTGCAAATGGGTGCTCCGCCTCATGGTGGCATAGCGCTTGGTTTAGATCGCCTGGTTATGTTACTGGCTAAAGCAAAGTCCATAAGAGACGTCATTGCATTTCCCAAGACGCAATCAGGTGCTTGTTTATTAACTAATGCACCATCCTTAGTCTATGCTAATCAATTAGATGAAATTCATATTCAAACTAAGCTAAGTCCTCAAAATGCAATTCTTACCCAAACACCATCTTAAATATGGAACGATAATACCCCTATTTCTATTAACATCCTGTGGTCAACGGCTGGTTTCAGAAATTATTTATGATGGGAATCAATACTACGAACGCCATGAATATACCAAAGCCTTAGTATTTTATCAAAAAGCTTTGGCTCAAGATCCTAACAGCCTCAGCGCTAAAAATAATTTAGGGGTTGTCTTAAATGAATTAAATCAAACTACTGAAGCGATAAAATATTTAACGTTAGCTCTAAAACAGGATCCAAAGGACTATATTGCCCATTACGTTCTAGCTAGTATTTATTTAAAGCAAAACAAACTTGATTTAGCTCTAACTGAAGCCCTAATGGCTCAATCTTTAAATAAAACCGAAAGCCAAGTATATGAAACTTTAGGCCGAATATATCTAGCGCAAAAAGAATATCCTTTAGCCATAACTACATTTAAACAATTAATTCAAATTGATCAGTACGATGATAATTATTTTGTCCTATTAGCCCAAGCTTATGAGTTTAATCAAGAATATGCCTTAGCTAGAGATGCCGGTAATCAGGCTTTAGAAATTAATTCGGATAATGCGCAAGCTCAAGAACTAATTACGCGTGTGGCTAAATTTATTCCCACGCCGTAAAATTTCCAGCTCTAGCCAAATTAAGCATTGAACCTTCTAATTTATCCATAAAACTGCTTTTATTTCCAGTCCAAAAAATTTTTTCACCCAAAAATATATCACAAAAAAAAGGGACAAGCAAAGCTTCACCTTTAGGTAAAGCTTTGCCAAAACCATGTAAAAAGACTGGGACAATAGGTACTTCAGGACAACGTTTAGCTAAATGAGCTATTCCAGTTTTAAATTTGTCAAGTTTTTCCGGTATCCCGCGCGAACCTTCAGGGAATAAAATAATAATTTTATTTTGCCTAAGCGCTTCAACAATATCGGCAAAAGGATCGTTAAAAGTGGTCAGATTTCGGTTTAAGGGAATGATACCAATAATGCTTTGACTAAACCAGGCTAAAAGCTTATTGCTTAAGAAATAATCACTGGCTGCTACTGGATGAATGTTTTTAATAGTCGTCAAAGGAAATATGGACATTAATGCCAATGTGTCTAAATGACTGTTATGATTAGCGACAATAATTGCCGGCCCTGAATTTAAACGCAAATGACTATTACGAATATTTAGACCAATAATAATATACATTAATGGTTTGACGATTATGGCAAAAAAGATATAGCGCAAGACTTTGTTGATTTTATAACTGTAATTAACTTTAACTGAATCATTCATTATTTTATACTTGTAGTTTAATAATAGAAATAGCTCAAAACATGAAAAAATATTGGGGCCGTATAGGTAAGGCTATCGAGGCGATCAAGAATGCCCCCATGACCGGGAATAAAATTACTGGTATCTTTAACACCAAAATCCCTTTTAATAGCAGAGATGGTTACATCGCCAACAAAACCAAAGCCGGCAATTATAAAACCAACTAGAATAGACTGCCCAAAATTAAGTGGTGTCAAATATGGACTTATTAAAATAGTAAGAATTACCGTAGCAATCATACCACCAATAAAACCTTCGACCGTTTTATTGGGACTAACCAAAGGAATTATTTTATGTTTACCAAATAATTTACCGCTAATATACTGGGCGATGTCATTAAACTGGGTTAGAAATATTAAGTAAAGCACCAGTCCGGCACCACCACCATACGGATTTTTAAGCGGGTCTAAAACCAAAAGATAAGCCAAATGACTAAGTGCAAAAACCGTTATCATAAGACCCCAGTAAATTGTTCCTAATGAATGCAAAAAACCTTTGGTATCACCAATTAAAACCATACGAAATGGAAGCAGTAAAAACATATAAACAGGAATAAATACTAAAAACATGATATACCAGTGAATCGAAACCAAGTAATATTGAATCGGTATCGCTAAATAAGCCCAGAATAATACTCGACGATCAGATCTACGCGTAGGAATAAGCGATAAATATTCTTTCAAGGCCAAAAAACTAATAAAGGCAAAAAAAACTATGGCAATTTTGGCTGAACTGCTAATAGCTAAGAATAAAATTGCGATCATTACCCACCATGATCTTATGCGCAGCCAGAGTTCGGTATAATTTTGGCTCGGGTTATTTTTTTTAATCAGAAAAAAAATAAGTGTTGAAAGACTAAGTAATCCGATAATTACCAGCATTAAAATTTTGACATTTAGGGTAAGATTATTCATGTCAATTTGATTTTAGCTCAGACAAAGCATTTCGACCACGATTAAAAATAGTCAGCAGTATTAAGAGAATTATAATAATAAGATACACTGACAATATTTTTGCTAAAAACCAGTTTTGACGAAAGAAAAACAAAATCAGTGCAATTAATCCAAATTGAAAAGCTCGATCGCTTTTACCCATTGGACCATCGTACCTTCGACTGGCACCAATCTGAATTGCAACGACTCCAATCATTTCCGAAATAATTGCCAGAATTACCAAGATACAGACAAGATAATTGGGCATGATTAAGGCAAACGGCAGGTATAACGCCGAATCAGAAACTACATCGGTAATTTCATTCAGGATAGCACCTAAATTAGACTTTTGCTTATATTCGCGGGCAAGCATTCCGTCAATAGCATTAAGTGCCATGCGGATAAATAAGTAAAGAGGAATTAACAACAAGGCATAATTATGGTAATGTCCATGTTTAAATTGAAATGTCAAAAACAGCCCTAAACCTATCGATCCGCTACAGGCTATAACCGTCACCTGGTTAGCAGTTATACCCATTGTATAGAGATATTTGGTCGTTGGCCGTAATATTTGCTGAAAAGCCGGTTTAAGGTTGTAGATAGTAAACATTATTGTAAGTCCTTGGCTTTTTGCCAGTCAGCTTTTGCACCTTTTTTATCTTTAAGTTTGTCTTTGCAATCACCGCGATTTTTAAAAGCCAACGCATAATTTGGAGCCATTTTAAGCGCCGTATCGTAATGGCTTAAAGCCTGTGGGTATTTTTTTAGCATATAATGACAATTGCCAAGATTAAGAAAATAATCAGCGCCAAATTGTTCGTTAATCGTAATTTGATTAAGATCAGTTAAGGCTAAATCAAATTGACTTAATGAATAGTAAGCTAAAGCACGATTATATAAAGCATCCTGATAATTTGGCGTTAATTCTAAAGCTAACGTAAAATCAATAATAGACTGGCTATAATCTTGAGTGTCAAAATACATGCAACCACGTGAATAAAAGGCTTCACTATAGGTATTATTTAATTCCAAACACTTGGAATAAAATATTATAGCTGGGTTGGTTTGATTTAATTTTGCATAATTATTAGCCAAGACAAAATAGGTATAAGCATCAGGTTTTATTTCCACACATTTGTGTAAATCAGTGATGGCTTCATTGTAAAGAGCCTGATCTTCATAGGCGCAGGCTCGGTTAAAATAACCATTATAACTGTCGGGATTTATTTCAATAGTTTTGGTGAAATCACTAATTGCCAAATCATATTCAAGTAAGTCTAAATTTACAAGGCCTCGTTCAAGATAACATTTATAATTATCAAAACCTTTTTCAATTAATATGTTTAATTTTTCACTGGCCAATGTAAACAGTTTCAAATAACGGCACATAACTGCAAAATTGTACAACGCTTCTAAATCATTAGGATTAATACTATAAACTTGGGCGAAATCGTCTTTGGCTAATTTATAGTTTTGTGAAAATTTATAGGCTAAGGCACGATTAAATAAGGCATTAATATAATTAACTGAATCAAAATTGGTTTTATTATGCTCAATTAACCTTGTGAAGATTTCGATAGCTTGGCTGAAATTACTGGTATTATAATAGCTTAAGCCTAACCGGTATAAATTTTCTTTATCTTGAGGATTTAATTCAAGTGATTCTTCAAAATATTTTATCGCACTACCAAAGTCCCGCAACTCATAATATGCTTGACCTAATCTGCTTACATCTTTTGCACTAGATGGATTTATTGTTAACAGCTGATTAAAAATATTAATCGCTTGCTGGTAATCCTTTAGTTTCATATAAGCCAAACCCAGATTACTGGAACATTCATAATCGTCAGGGTTTAAAATAAGCTGTTGTTGGTAATCTTCAATAGCTTGATTATAATTTTGCTGGTGAAAATTAGCCAGCCCTCGATTAAAATAAGCATCGCGGTGTTGAGGGTCCAATTCAATTATTAAAGTAAAAGTCTTAATTGCTAAAACATATTCAAATTTAGCTACATAAGTTAAACCCAATAAAAGCAATGAATCGAGATCCGTCGGATATATTTCGACCAGTTTTTTAAAATTCTCAATGGCTAAATCATATTCTTGATTATAAAACTGAATTTTTGCGATGTAATTTAAAGGGCGTAATTTATCAGGTTTTAAACTTAAACATTTATTAAAATCAGCTATCGCCAATTTATCGTCATGCATTTCATAATAAGTGGTACCACGATTATATAAGGCCATATATGAATCGGCATCTTGAGCTATGACCTGATTAAAATTTTCCAAAGCATTATCAAAGTCATTTTGCCACAGATAACATAAGCCCCGATTGGTTAAAGCTTTAAGATCCTTAGGGTTAGCGTTAATGCAAGCATTAAAATCTTTTATGGCAGCATTAAAGTCCTTAGCAACAATTTTAGCCAGTCCTCGATTAAAAAAAGCATCAAAATCTTGAGGATTTAATTCAATGCATTTCGAAAAATCATTAATGGCCTTATTAT
>JAKAZS010000112.1 GCA_021815785.1 bacterium | reverse complement strand
TGGCGGTGGCGGCGGTGGTGGTGGCGGCGGTGGCTATAATCCAGCGCTTGGTGGCAATGGCGGTAATGCCGGTAAAATCAGTATAACATCGTCAAGTAGTCTAGATATTACTTTTTCTGGTTATGTGATAGCTTTAGCCGGTGGCGCTGGCGGTAATGGCGGACTAAATGGTAGCGCCAGCAACGCTGTTGGTGGTGTGGGTGGATTAGGTGGCATTGGCGGTGGTGGTGGCGGTGGCGCTGGTGGTGGTGGCGGGTCTAGTAGCCCAAGTGTGGGCGGTGTTGGTGGCAATGGATCGGATTCAACCCCAGGTATCGGCGGTTTAGCTAACTCACCGCCTAATGCTGGCAGTAACGGTACAGCCGGGTTAGTTTCTGGATCTGGGCCCAACGACGTAAATGGCAATATATACGACGGCAGTATCCAAATAACTTCTAACGGTGGTTCAATTACTATCAACGGCAGTGGTTTTCAGGCAGGCCAAATCAACGTATCGACCAATGGCGCTGGCGGAATCGCCGTTAACACAGCTATGGGTATAGACGTAGCGCAAGCCACCCAAACAGTAAATCAGTACCACGTTGGTTTTGTAATTGGCAATGTAACCCTAGACGCAGCTGGAACCGGTTATATTACAACGAACTCAAGTGGTCTAATTTCGGCCAATAACCTAAACCTTAACAGTACTGGTGGTGAAATTGGCTATGGTGTTGGCGGGGCGTCACCGTTAAATATCGACGCTAATAACTTAACTTTTACAGCCGGTTTATCGGTAGGTATACTTAATAGTAGTGGCAATTTAAACGTTAATACATCCCAATCTGGCGCTAATCTATACATTGAATCAGACGGAAATATAATGGCCAGTGGCTCTATTACAGCTCCGGTTTTAGGGCTTTATTCGTTTGCGGGTAGCACAGGCATTGGCACAGCCAATAATATAATACAAATTAACGCTCATAACGTTGGGCTAGAAAGCTATGGGTCTGGTTCAAGCGTATACGTCAATGATTTGAATAGTAGCAATACTATATTGCAGGCTAGCCAGGCTCAGTATGTATTTAAACTCGATACAGCTGGCCCATTGTCAATATTTGCTCAAATAGATAATGGTGGCGTTGTTTCGGCCGGAACCCTAAGCTCGCAGATAATCGCAATTCAAACATTTGGTGGGTATGGCATTTATAACGATGCCAATATTCAATCCAACGATTTTATTTTTCTAACAGCTTCGCAAAGTGGTTATATTGCCCAAGCCAGTTCGCAAGCCTTGATGATGGCTCCTAATATTGCCTTAGTAAGTGGTGGCGGCCAAATTGGTGCTGGTGGACGCTTGCTTTTAAACAGCCAGAACGTCGCAGCTTCTACCCAAGGGTATAATAATTTTGTCAACATATATGACGAAGCCAGTAATTCTGGTATTGTAGGCGGTCAAAGCGGATCGTACTTTACTTTTAATACTAACGGTAATGTTAACATTTATGGCTCTATAGCTACCGGAGCTGGAACTAACACTAACGGTGGAGCTATTAATATAGCGGCGAATGGAAGTTTAAATATAGGTTATAGCGGTTCGAAAATTGGTTTATACACCAATAACGGTCCTGTTGTATTACAGAATAACGATACCACGGCTGGGTCTATTAATATTGCTTCAAATACTACGTTTTATACCAATACAGCTGTTGGTATTCCCGGATACATTGTTGTTAATATTGGCAATTATAACCAGACTAATACAATCAACCCTAATCCAGCCAATATAACGGTTGAAAACTCTGGTGGCGCCAATGTATATTTCGGTACCAATGGCATTACGGCTCAGGCTCCTGGTAACGTAATTAATGCTAAAGGTCAAAGTATTGTCTTTAACACATCTAATTTAAGCGCTAATTCTATTACATTAGGCGGAAATGTTAGTATTACGGCTGACCCGCCGGTTTTAACAGCCAGTAGCCTTAATAATTTGGCTAACAGTAATTTGGCGTCAGTAATAAATAATTCGTCGCCCAATCTTTTAAACAATTCTATGTATTCTCAAGCATTTAATCAAACGAATTTGTTAGATAATCAAGAAGCTGGATTTAACTTAAACTTATTCAATAGCGCCAATAGGCTAAATTCATTTACCGATCAAGTAAATAATTTATTCAATAGCGATTCAACCGATACCCAAACTAACAATTTAATAATCCCCATCAGTTATAGTAATAGTTTTTGTACAAGCAATGGTATCAATTCAGTTATTGTAGCTAAGCATGATATGACAATTGCGTTTGGTTATTCAAATAAAATTAATCTCAACCTTAAACGTGGTAGCGTAGTTCTAGTTGTAAGCCAGGGTAAAATTGCTAGTATCTATAATTTACATGACAATGCTTACGATAGTGTTAAAGTCAATATAGTCGGTAGCGAAATAAAACTGACCCCAGGTCGTCATGTAAGTCTTTTAGCATCGAGTAAAATAATTGATTTTGCCAACGTCAACCAGTTTCCTAAAGTTGGTTATCGCGATTTAAATACGAGTTATATTAATGGTTACGCAACTTACATTTCTGATTTTTCAATACCAAGTGCCATTAATTCTATAAATTCATTAAAATCTATGTTGAAAAGTCGTGACCACTATACTAAAAATTTAGCTAATAAACTAATTAAAACTAGCGTGGTAATAATGCAAAGTAGTAATAATAAAGACAGTTACCAGCAAATTGCCAAACCAAAATTAACAGCTATGAAATAAAAAAATAATTTATTTGACTAATTACAATTTATCAATTTAACAATTTAATAAATATAGAATAGTTTAGACTTTTTTTGATTAACTGTTATATATTATCGGGTAATTTGATAATCAGTTAAAGGCCTTTAGGGTTTTCCTCATCTGGTAGACAACTTAATACAGAGTCATTATTGAGTTAAATGGTTGAAAATGCGTTTGGGGCAACCTCAAACAGCGTAGTATTAGAATTTATTATGCTACGAGAAAAACAGTCCTTCAAATTTTTTGTCATAGCTTTGTCATACGCCGATGCAGTTACCTACTAAAGCATGAACAACAAGTCTAGAATTCTATTTAATAATGGTTTAAAGGATTCGTGCGGCTTGATTTTGGCGGAACAGCCGTTTTAATTTCGTGTTGTTTGGTGGCAGCTGCTATTTTTTTGGAAGGTCAATTTATCAAGGTTAAATAGTTGTAAACCTGCGTATAATTAACATTGACTTATTGTTTTATCACCTTTTAAATTAATTAAGAAGTTTATAGCTATTAATAAAGTATTTTTAAAACCTATGTCTGATAAATTATCCTGGCAAAACATCCAAGCCTCTGACAATTCAAGTCCGAAAAATTCGTTTGCCAATATTTTTATTAATCAAGATGCTAAGTCTGTTAATATACCCGATACGAAAATTAAGGAAAGTATTAACAAAGCCCAAAATTTAACTTTAAATTTAGATAATCCCTTAATTAATAACTTAAGCAAAGACTGTCCTAATTTAACAGAGTTAACAATTAATAATTTGCCGGCAAATGTTCATTTAAGATTTTGGGCTGACGCCAATGGCTACTTCTTTTGGTTGCAAAATTCAGCAAATGAAAATAATCGCTATTATTTTCCGAGCAGTTTAAAATCTATTAACGTTAATGGGCAAAGTTTAAATGTTGAAGCTCAGAAAATAAACGTTAATGAAGGAATAATGAGAGCTGCTGGTGGTTTTGGTGATTTTACCAAGGCTACTAGTGCAATTGATTATTTTACGCGAATGTCTCGTTTATCTGATAAGGCTTTAGCCATAGAACAAAAAACGTTACTTCAGTCAGCACAAACATCAGATAATCCTTATTTTAAAATTTACTTATCCGATGTTGATGTCGCTTTAGCTATGAAGCCAATTATAAACGAGGTGTTAACTAGCGGGAGGGCTAATTTAAATAATCCACAAACCCTTCAGTATTTAAATTCTGCCATCAGTCTGTTACAAAAAGCTGAAACCGAGTCAATTGCCTCATTAAAACCCTATGGCGAATTGCCTCCCCAAAATACGAATTTGCCTTTAGACCCTTATGGTATATATAATGGGATGGCTGGTTCACCATATTATTATGGATTTTGGGGTGGAAGTCTGAACCAGGCAAGATGTCGTGAAGTTGCTTTGACTTTTTTAAGAAATCTCATTCAAGTCAATGCTTTACCGCCAATTGAACTTCCGCCAGCTCTACCACCAGGATAAGCATGAAAAAAATTTCTATTTTAGGTTCCACGGGTTCAATTGGCACTCAGAGTCTTGAAATTATAAAATTAAACCCGGAAAAATTCCACGTTATTGGTCTAAGCAGTGGCAAAAATAATTTACCGTTACTAGCTCAGCAAATTACGGAATTTAATCCTCAGCTAGTTTGTGTGCCTGATAAAGATGCTAAGGACAGATTGCTTAATTTGGTTAAAGATTATAATTTTGAAATTCTTTACGATGAAAATGGCTTAAAAGAATTTGTGACAAATCAATATACTGATACCATAATTAGTGCGATGGTGGGAATTTCCGGATTAAAACCTAACATTTGGGCGATCGAAACTCAAAAAAACATTTGTCTAGCCAATAAAGAAACCATGGTTGTTGGTGGTAGTCTCATAAATGATTTACTTGACAAATATCACAGTCAAATTATTCCGTTAGATTCCGAACATAGTGCTATTTTCCAATGTCTACGTGGGCGCAACCCAAAGAGTATACATAAGTTAATTTTAACTGGTTCTGGTGGTCCATTTTTAAATAAAGCTTTGGCTGATTTTAAAAATATTTCCCTGGATGAAGCCTTAAATCATCCTAAGTGGAAAATGGGCCCTAAAATAACTATTGACTCCAGCACATTAATGAATAAAGGTTTAGAAATTATTGAAGCTAAATGGTTGTTTAAAATTCCGGCTAATCAAATTGAGGTAATTATTCATCCTGAATCAATTATGCATTCAGCTGTTGAATTTATCGATGGGTCAATAATTGCTCAATTTGGCAAAACTACAATGCTTGGACCTATTCATTATAGTTTATTTTATCCGGATAATAATTATCCAAGCTCGATCGAATATATTGATTTGAGTAGTATTGCTCATTTAAATTTTTTCAAACCAGATTTAACTAAATTCCCGCTCTTGAAACTGGCTATGGACATAGCCTGTAGTGATGAATCCTATGCATGTGCTTTTAATGCCGCCAATGAAATTGCGAATGAGGCTTTTTTAAATCAAAAAATCCAATATTTAGACATAGCTAAAATTATTCAAAAAACTATTGCTAATCATAAAGTACAGCCTTTAACCAATTTGGAAGCTATTCTTGAAGTGGATAGGATTTCGCGAAAGATGGCTTGTGAATCAATAAATAAAATTTTCGTTTAAAATTATATTAGTTTACTAAAGTTAGTCAAACTGTCAAATATGTTTTATGATTATATTGTTTATTCATTACAAAGGAAAATAAATTATGGTTGTTGAGACAAAACAAGTTACTATTGTAAACCATCCTCTTGTTCAGGCTCATTTAGCTAAAATCAGGGATGTTAATACCCAATCACCGCAATTTAGAATGCATTGTCTTGAATTAGGCCGATTTCTTATCTACGAAGCTTTAGCGGGGCTAACTACACGAGAAATAAAAATCGAAACTCCGGTTGGTAAAGCTAAAGGCATAGTTTTAACTGATTATATTATCTTGGCTCCTGTATTACGGGCTGGCTTAGTTTTAGCTGAAGAAGCCCAGAAAATATTGCCTCAAGCCAAAGTTTATCATGTGGGTTTAAAACGTAACGAAAAAACCCTTGAGGCAGTATCATATTACAGTAATTTGCCTCAAATAGCCCCAATTGACTGCCGGGTATTTATTCTGGATCCGATGTTAGCTACAGGTGGGTCAGCCTTAGCTGCCTGTGAATTGTTTTATAATCTAAAGGTTAAAGAAATTAACTTAATTTCAATTGTTTGTGCGCCTGAAGGAATTGCCAAAATTCATGCTAAATTCCCCCAAATTAAAATTGTTACTGCTAGCGTTGACAAGTGCTTGAATGACGTAGGCTATATCGTTCCAGGTCTAGGTGATTGTGGTGACCGGCTTTTTGCAACTTAATAAAATTTTGAATTTTTAATGTGATAGTTTGAAATTTTGGGTATAAATTAAATGAAAGCAAAATGAAATATTTCTAATAATATTTTGATTTTATATAGAGATAGCGTTAAAAATGTACAAAAAGCATATAAGGCTAGAGCCTTTAAAAAAATATCCAACTAATGATCATTTACTTATGAGTCTAGAAACAGCCCAGAAAACTCGGGGTTGTACAGTTGAATTGCCTTGGAGATTGGAAGGAGCTGAGATGGGCTATAGTTTAACCGTAAGGGTTGAATTAGGTGGGCAATCCCCAATATGGGCGTTATATGAGCAAGGAGCAAATTCAAAAATTCTCTGGTCGCAAACTTTTACGGACATGGAATTATTAAATGATGTTATTCTTTTTACAGCGCCACCGCCTAAATTAAATAAATCATTAGTTAGCATTTTAAATGAAGGTCTTCCAGCATCTGTGCTTGATGACAGT
>JAKAZS010000036.1 GCA_021815785.1 bacterium | reverse complement strand
AAATTCTTATGTTACCCTAGCTTTGGTTGTAGGATTATTATTTCAATTTTTAAATCCCTTATCTGTCTTAGCATATAAAGAAGGGGATTTTCCTGGAATTGGGAATGAAACTGACTGGGATAATGCTAATCAATATTATAAGCGAGGAAATCATACTAATGGAGAAGAAGCCTGTAAATTATACTTAAAAGCTATAAGCATTTATCCTTATGATGCTGCATTTTGGAATAATCTTGGAACTCATACAAAAGACAACAAAAAAGCAATTGAATACTACCAAAAGGCTATAAAATTAAACCCAAATGTGATTGCTCCCTGCAGTATTAATCTTGGCAACTCATACAGCAAATCAGGTCAACATGAGAACTCAATAAATTGTTATCAAAAAGCGTTAAAACTTGAACCAACCAATGGGCACCTTTACGATAGTATTGGCAATGAATATTTAGCATTAAAAAAATACAAAGAAGCCATGCCTTATTTTCAAAGACTAACTGAACTTAATCCTGAAGTGGAAGATGGCTTTTATAATTTAGGACAGTGTTTATTTTTCACACATAATTACCCAAAAGCTATTGAATTATGTAAAAAGAGTTTAGTAATAACACCCAATGACTGGATGCCAAATGAAATAATAGGTTTATCTTTGTATAAAATGGGTAAAATTAAAGAAGCACTAACTTTCAAAGATAAAGCATACAGTTTAGCCAAATCAAAAGAAGATAAAGATATGATTATCAAAGACTTTGCAGATGTAAAATCAGGGAAACTATAGGGAGGGTAAACTATTATGCCTGGCAATGATGTTGGTTTTAGAACTAAGAGCGAAAATTTTGGAGATCCTGGCTCAAAGCTAAAGATACCGAAACCGAAACCTAAACTCAATAATGATGATAGAAATCTAACCCAAACTTCAACACCAGGAGCAGCAGTTAAAGATGATACTGGCTCTGGCACACTTACTCCAAGCCCACCTTCAGACACTCAATCCGCAACTGTGTCAACAATACCGCCAGAAACAACAGGCTCAACGTTAGGAAGACAATCTAATACAACAGGCTCATCCACACCATCAGAGCTAGGAGCAGGCTACCCCACGACATCACCATCAGAACTAGGCGCAAGCTCACCCGCAGCACCGATATCAGACACTGGCTCCGCACCACCACCATCAGAACTAGCAGGTGCCACCACCACAGGTGATGGTTCCAGTGCTGTTACCTTTACACAACCCCGGGTTCTTGACCCAAATGCACCATATGGAAATACTCCAGCAATACTAAATCCAGGGCTAGAAATACAAAATGAAATCATAAATCAAGGTAAGCCGGTTGGCTGGGCGCTTAGCTCTTCACTGTTTTCGGTTTATGCTCAATCGCAAAATGCTCTAGAAGCTGTCAGCAAAAGTGATGCTCTATTAAACAATACCACTTTTAATGGCCAAACCCAGACTTTTGGCAATATAACTCCCACCGATATTCAACCGCTTTATACCGCTATTGACAATAATACTGGCAACATTGCCTTTCTTAACCTCAACCGCGATACATCGCTTACTGTTACCGATCTTAATGGTATTAATACCGTTAAATCAGACATCAGCAACCCTGTCTTAATGAACCGTTTGAATGTCCCAGCAACTATTCCTGATATTAATGCCAGTATATCCCAAACCACATCCAATACAATAAGTACCACCATTGATAGTATCGGCCTTACTCCACTAAGCAATCTAAATAATTCGCTAAATCAACCCTTGCCTCCTAATAACAATCCATTGAATGCAGGGCTTGAAGCAGCCTATTCCACTCAGTCAGTTCCAATCGTTAAAACTGGTATTGAATCCAATGTCATACTGAATCCTAATTTAATTAGCGCCAATAATAATGAAATTGCCAACGCGGCTGAACGAACCTCACTTACTTTCAGCTCTGCTAATCCTAATCAACAGCCTCTGGCTGCAACTCCACTCATGAATAATCTCATTAATGCCCTAAATATAACGCCAAAATCACCTCTAACTAATTTATCCGATGCTCTAAATACCATTACTAATAGCCAACGACCACTATCTGGTTTAAATACGGGCTTACCTATTACCACTGATAATCTTCCTTTAAGCACCAATAATATCGCTAATACCATGCACAATCTGGTGGAAAACACCGTTAACTTTATCTTAGGCAGACCTAACGACTTTGTTAATACTTCCACTGGTATTGATGCCTTAAGTGCTCAACCCAATAGTAATCTTTTTACCATTCTTGTAGGTCTAGCTAATTTAAATAACAATCCTAATGCTGCCATTGCTGACGCTCGCTTTGATCAATTAATCAGGAATATGAATACGACTAAATCTACGAATATAAGTGATAATGGATCAGCGGTTACGACAGAACTTTCAGCTATCCCACAAATAATCCTGCCCAATTTAAAAAATATTGAAAATCAAAATGACATCACAATTACTATCAAAAATCTGCAATTGCCTCATGATCTACAACAGCTCTTACTCATTGACAAATTGACTAATGTCAAAGATCTTCATTCGGGCATCAAAATTAATATCAATTCCAAAGATCATCAGTTGGCTATTCTTAAAGCTCTTAACTCCATCCTTAATCCCAACGAAAAAAATGATCAGCTAAATCCCCTAAGCAAAGTCTTTGAACACCTGTTTAAGGATAGTAATAAAAACAAACTTGAAGAGTTAAAAATGCTTATTGAAAAGCAACTTGGCCGAAACTTAAACAGCAGTCATGAATTTGACAAACCTTATCTTAAAAACAAAACTAGAACAACATTACTTTTAAGTGAATTATTAACAGCGTCACTCATCAATAAAAACAATGTACTTAAAGATACCAGTAGTAATTTTAAACAATTTGTTAGTTTACTTTTAACTAAACTAGAACAAAAACATAATAATGCTAATAATACCAAATTTACCACCAGTCAAAAAGCCCTGAACATTCTCACCAAAACCTATAATACCAACGAACTGGCACTCAAAAATACTCTTAAAATGTTTAGTGCAAATTTTGAAAATCTCTTATCAGCTAAATTGTCCAACCGCCAGATTCCTGGCAGATTAGCCTTAGAAAGTAACAACATGGCCAATCATGATTTCACTAATTTATTTCTCTTAAACCTGAAAAATGCTCAAGGTCGTTTATTTACTGATAAAACACTGCCAAATGAAAATCGTGCCCAACATCTAGGTATGGATTTTAAAGCATCCATGTCGCTATTTGTTAGCTTGCTTATGGAAAGTATGGCCAGCTCAATTAAAAACAGTCGCGGGAAAGTAGAAACCGATGACGATATAAATAATTTAACTGACTATAATTTTGATGCCTTAAAAAACATTATGCTTAAACTTGAAGAAGATGAAGAAATTGACGAAGAGCCTATTTTAAATGCAGAAACAATGGAAGTAGCTAATGATACTGAATTAGAAATGCTTAAAGAAGAAACCGAGATTGAAACTACCATTGATACCATTGATCCCAAAAACGAAGATGAAAACAATTCAATGAGGGATACTCATGAAATTACGCCTAATGAAGTTGCTAATAATATAAAGGAAAGCCTTAAACTAATTTCACAAAATCTTTATGGTACATCAAAGTATCACGAGCTAATCTTTGAAATCAATAAAAATAATAATGTGTTTAAATTAGAAAAAACCGGAACAACACTTAAAATCAGTAATTTCAAACCTGGTTTAATTATTGAATTACCTTTTAAATCCGAAAGGATAGTCGTAGACCGTCAACCGGAAATTGTTTAATATCCAGCTAGTACAATTTAGACCGTCAAGAAATTTGTAGATCGTTAAGCAAACATACACTGAACTACAAATTCCTTGACTAAAGCTAAATTTTAAGGGTTACCCGCAACCTGGTTTTGGCAGGTTACGTTTACTTATGGATTACGAATGACAGACGGGTCAGATGTACCGTTACCCGCAACCTGGAATATGCATTGGTAGGTTACGTTTACACTGAACTACCGGGCTTGACTAAAGCTAAATTTTGCGCACAAAGTGGGCAGTTACCTGGCTCATAAGCTTCAAGGGTAAGTTGTAAAAGACTATAAAAAGGAATCGGAAATTTAGTTACATCTGGAGTACGGTCAATAATTGAAGCCACTGCAACCGGATTAGCCTTAAAACTTTTAACTAATTCATAGATTTTTAAAGCTGAATTACCAGTAGTAACAACATCTTCAACAATTAAAACATTATCGCCAGGGTTTAACTCCTGCCCACGCCTTAGTTCAAAAACTGTTTCATTATCTTTACGGACTTTTTCAGCAAAAAGTCCACGGACATTGTTATTAGCTTCATAAAGCACAATGGCTAAAAAGAGTTCAAAATGAACAGCTCCAAGGGCTGGACCAATAACGACATTAATTTTAAGCCCTTGAAATTTAGTACATAACATCCTAGCAAAAGCCAATCCATGATTAGGATATTGCAAAACTTTTTGACACTGTACATATTCACGGCTGTGCTTACCACTTGACAAAACAAAATGACCATTTTGTAAAGCTTTTGTTTGCTGCAAGACTTCAATTACTGACAAATTATTCAATTTAGTTTATCCTTTAATATATAAAGTATTAATTAATATTATTTTACTAAATTCTATTATACTTATATATATTTAGCTATATTCAAACCTTAAAATAAAAATTAAAACATGAAACCAATTATTGGCGTAAATACTGATGTAAATCGTAAAAGTTCTTCAGATACTTGTTATACTATTTTAAAGAATTATGTTGCGGCTATTGAGAGTGCTGGTGGGATTCCTCTTCTATTACCGCCAATGGCCAAAGAAGATCTAACGCCATTACTGAAGAATATCCACGGCATGCTTTTTATTGGTGGCAATGATTATAGCCCCAGTTTATATGGTGAAAAACCTGATGAAACCATAGAACTAATTGATCAAGAAAGAGAAAATTTTGACCTTACACTTATGAATTTATGCCTAAACGACTTTAAAGTCCCAATTCTTGGCATATGTGGAGGCTGTCAGCTTTTAAATATCTCTTTAAATGGCAGTCTAATTCAAGATATACCCGAATCAAATGTTAAGCACGGTAAACATTTATGGCATTATGTTGAGATTGAAAAAAACAGTAAATTATATGATATATATAAAGCCACACGTTTGAATGTGCCAACTAATCACCATCAGGCCATAAAAAAATTAGGGCATGGTTTAACCATTTCAGCCTATGCAGATGATAAAATTATAGAAGCAATTGAAATAACCAACAAGAATTTTATAATTGGTGTTCAATGGCATCCCGAAAGGGATTTAGCCGGGAATCTTCCCTTATTTAAGGCCTTTATAGAATCTAGTTTACTTTGTCGAAATAAATAATGAAAAATTTAAAAAATAAAAATGTTTTAGTCACTGGTGGAGCTGGCTTTATTGGCAGTCACTTAGTTGACGCTTTATTACCTCATGTAGCCAAATTAGTCGTTCTGGATAATTTTGATATTTATTACGACCCTCAAATTAAACAGGAAAATATAAGCCAGCATCTTAATCAGGAAAATTACTCACTCGTTCGTGGTGACATCCGCTCTAACGAATATCTCGAAGCCGTTTTTCGGCATAGTCCATTTGATATCATAATCCATTTAGCTGCTCTAGCTGGAGTTCGTCCATCACTGAAAAATCCAACCGAATACTTAAGTGTAAATGTTTTAGGAACGCAAAGACTCATTGAAAATATCATCAAATATTCACCCAAGGCTAAATTTATCTTTGCTTCATCAAGTTCAGTATATGGCAATTCAACGAAAGCGGTTTTTAGTGAAACGGATAACGTAAACAGTCCCATTTCACCTTATGGGGTCTCAAAAATTACCGGTGAATTATTATGCCACACAGCATACAAAAATCACAACTTAAACAGTATTGCCTTACGATTTTTTACCGTTTATGGACCTAGACAAAGACCAGATTTAGCCATAAATAAATTCTGCCAGAACATATTAAAAAACCAACCAATTCTAATGTATGGGGATGGTAGCACAGTTAGAGATTATACTTATATTAGTGATATTATTGACGGTATTATTAAGTCAATTGACTATGCTAATAATGGTTTTGAAATCTTTAATTTAGGCGGTGGTCAACCGGTAAATTTAAGGCAAATGATAACGACACTTGAATCAGCTCTGGACAAATCAGCCATAGTCATTAAATACGATAAACAGGTTGGCGATATGGATTTTACCTCAGCTGATATTACCAAAGCCAAACAGCTTTTAAAGTGGCAGCCCGTTGTTACTTTTCCTGACGGTGTAACAAAATTTAAAGATTGGTTAATTAATAATTATTTAAAAACTGTTTAAATAATTACATTAATTTTTATATAAATTTGCATTTTGCCATATATATAGTATAAAATATTTAAGTTCAAAAAATATTAACGTCAAAAATATTTGGCACGGTAGCTCAGTAGGTTAGAGCATGCGATTCATAACCGCAAGGTCGGCAGTTCGATCCTGCCCCGTGCCAATACTTCATATGCCAAATTTTGTTATCTAAATCAATATGTCGGCAGTTCGCTCCCGACCCATGCTAATTAATTATCAGGAACCGAATATTGTTCCACATCACCAAAATGATAATATTTTCTTGGCTGGGCATGACTTACTGATTTGATGCCAGCAGCAATGGATACAATTCTGCGCTTAGATCTTTGCGGGAATCTTAATAATGGCGCCCCCTGCAAAGCATAAACTGCTCGTAGTACAGCATTGTCAAAATATGGCACGCCTGATGAATGCATAATTTTAAGATGAATAATTTGTCCAGTATCGGTTACTTCACAAGCAAACCAGGCAGTTAAACCAACCGGAAAACCCGAGACTACCCTTTGTAAAGTGGGGTCCCAATGCATCATAGTTTCACTAGGATTAGCAGACTGACTTTGCATATTACTTTGTACAGCCCATAAAAAACGGTTGCGCCAAAGGTCCCATTTCACTTGAAGTTCTCTATCACCGGCATCAGGATCTGAACTTGCATTGCCATTTAAATTACTATAGTCTGCAGCTCCTTTTAAAACAGCTGGGCCACTAAAGGGTTTTTCTAATTGACCATTCATTGGTGAATTTTGATCAGCGTAACCATTTAAGTTATTTTGGCTTTCCTTACCTTGCAAAGCGTTATCATTATTTTGATCACTTGAAGCTGACTCACGAGTTAAACGTGGTGGAACAACTGGAGTAGGAAAATTAAACATTTTGGAGGCTGAAGCTGAAATAGGGGCTGCTGTTGGTTGTACAGTCGAATCTTCAACCTGGCCTTGCAATGGTTGGGCTTGTATTTTAATATTAAAAACATTAAAAATCACTAACACATAAAAAATTTTATGTAAGTCAGTCTTAAAATTTAATAAATTATGCTTTTTCATTAATCTTTAATTATAACTTTTATTAATAAAATCCGAAAGTAATTGTATTATTTTTTAACCTTCTAGTAATTTTGGTTTTGTATTGTAAATTAGTAAATTTCATTTTAACTTATAATTAAAAAAATATCTTAATTACAACATTTAGTTTAAAATAATACATAACGTTATGATATGTTTAAGATGAATGTTAACCTTAAATTAGTATTACGCTTTCTGATTTATAAGTAAATTTGCTGTTAAGTCTACATTGTTTAAATGCTTTTACTGATACGATCTAACTAATAAAAATAATTTGTCGAATTTTTACTTTACATAGGCGTCCCACTCATAATATTCAAGATTTGTCAAAGTCTAACTAATAAAAATAATTTGTTGAATTGTTATCGAACTTATCTTTATAAAAATGTTGTTTCGCTCTAATTTAAAACGCTGTGAATTTGCCTAATAATAATCCAAAAGCCTATTTACAAACAATTGTCCGCAATTTATTAAATTTAAGCAAAAAATTTAACTTGAATTTCAACCAGACAATTCTAGTGGCACTTTCTGGTGGCGTGGATTCAACAGCACTACTGCTAGCTTTAACCAAATTACAAACTCGGTTTAATTTTACCATTGTGGCTTGTCATATAAATCACAACCTTAGAGGTAGCGAATCTGAACGCGATGAATTATATTGTCAGAAATTGTGCCAGTCATTAAAAATCGAATTTCTCTCTTTCAAATTAAAGCCATTGCCCAATACCAAAAAACAGCAAAGTGAAGAATACTTACGTAAGGCTAGATATAAAATTCTTAGTCAATATGCTAAACGTCAAAGCATAAAATATATTTTTACGGCGCATACTTTAAATGATCAAACCGAAACTATGTTATTCCGTTTATTTCGCGGAACTGCAGTCAAAGGCTTTCTAGGGATACCAGTTATTAGGCAATATGCTAAAGATCTATTTATTATAAGGGCAATGCTTAATTTGACCAAAGATCAAAACGAGTCTTTTTTACGTAACTATAATCTCGGCTGGTGTAATGACACATCCAATAACGATTTAAAATACACCCGCAATTATATCCGGCATAAAATCATACCGGTTATCCAGGACAAGTTTAAAAATTATGCTAACCACCTTATTAATTTTAAGAATTATCTAGCTCATCAAGAAGATTTTGTCCAGGTTCGCCTTCATAAATATTTAGCCATAATTGGTCTTGTTCAAGCAAAGCAAAATTTAATTGTCCGTAGACTTAATCAATTTACAAAAATTCCTGATTTTGTTAAAACCCTTATTCTTTCTTATTGCCTTAAAGAATTAGCAATAGAAATTAATCAGTCAACAATCAAACGCATATTAAAACTAATCAAAATTTCTCAACATACAGCCGGACTAAAGCCAAAATCCGAACGGCTTTCTTTAAGTAAACACTATGATTTGATAATTATAAAAAATAAATTAATATTCTGCTTTAAAACGCTTAAAATTAATCTTGACTTAAACAATTATCCTTGTCTAAACATTAATCCAACTGGTATAACCATTATTCCCTGGCTAAACAAAGTCCTCAATATATACCCATACAAGTCAAGTGAACCATTAAGCCATAATGCTTACGCTGATACAGTCTATGTTAATCTTGATTTAAACCAAAATCTTTACTTGCGCTTAAGACGCCCTGGCGACGTAATTCAACCATTGGGCATGACCAAAATAGTAAAATTAAAAAAATACCTTCATACTCATAAAAACATAACAAATCCTTTACAGATCTGTAACCCGTTAAATGTCAAGTCAAAACTATTGCTAAATGAGCCTAAACTATGGTTTGTCCTAGCGAATGACCACGAGGTATTATGGGTACCAGGACTGGGTATTTCAGAAAAACTTCGCTACAATTTATTACCAAGTCACAGGATAAGTCTTAATTCAATCAGTCCAAACCAATATACTGTTTAAAATAATGAATAATTTATATAATTTATCCACTAAAAGATTTTACGAGAAATAGTCATGATATAATTTATTAGTAGGTAAAAGCAGGAATTTTAAACAACAATGAAGAAATACGGTACTACTTGGGCAATCTTCTTATTATTAATAGTTTTAGCAACTTTTATGATAACTATTAATACCAATAACCAAAAAGAAGACAGATTAACCTATTCACAGCTTCAGAATATACTCAAAGAGGGCAAAAGCAACCAGATTCAAAAAGTCGTCATTACTAATGGTGAATCGGTAATCCTCGTCACCATGGCTGATAGTAAACACGAAAAACCAGTTATTGTTCCTAGTGAAGCCAAAGAATCCTTAATCAAAGAATTAAATAAAGCCCAGGTTTCGCTTGATGTTCGGGAACCGGACAAATCATCTTTTTGGTTTGGTATACTTAGTTCATTTTTTCTGCCAATTTTAATAGTAGTCGGATTGTTATTAATGTTTCGTAATGCTCAGTCCGGTGGCAATAAAGCGATTAGTTTTGGTCGCAGTCGTGCCAAATTGATGGTTGACAATAAAGTTAAAATCACTTTTTCCGATGTTGCAGGAATTGATGAAGCCAAACAGGAATTACAGGAAATCGTTGACTTCTTAAAATCACCAGAAAAATTTCAGGCACTTGGAGCAAGAATCCCTCGCGGGGTCTTACTTGTAGGTGCACCCGGAACCGGCAAAACCTTATTGGCTAAAGCTGTAGCGGGTGAAGCCGGTGTTCCATTCTTTAGCATATCTGGATCGGATTTTGTGGAAATGTTTGTTGGTGTAGGTGCTTCCAGAGTTCGTGACTTATTTGACCAGGCTAAAAAACATGCTCCTTGTATAGTGTTTGTCGATGAAATCGATGCCGTAGGCCGTCAGCGTGGAGCCGGTCTAGGTGGTGGTCATGATGAACGGGAACAAACCCTTAATCAGTTACTGGTAGAAATGGATGGCTTTGAAGGTACCACTGGCATTATTGTGGTTGCTGCGACAAATCGACCTGACATTCTGGATAGTGCGCTCTTACGTCCGGGTCGCTTTGACCGCCAAGTTGTTATTGATCGACCGGACGTTGTCGGACGTGAACGCATTCTGCAAGTTCATGCCAAAGGCAAACCCCTAGCTACTGAAGTTGATCTAAAAGTTTTAGCCAAACGAACCCCAGGTTTTACTGGTGCCGATTTATCCAATCTATTAAACGAAGCCGCTCTTATGGCTGCTCGAGCTAATCAGAAACAAATTGAAATGCATGATTTAGATTCTTCGATTGACAAAGTTCTAGCTGGACCAGAAAAGAAAAGCCGAATTATTTCGCATAAAGAAAAAGAAATGACGGCCTATCATGAGGTTGGCCATGCCTTAATGTGCATATTATTAAAAAATGCCCACCCCTTGCATAAAGTCACTATTATACCAAGAGGTTTTGCGCTTGGACTTACCATGTTTTTCCCTGAAGATGATATCTTGTCACAAACCAAATCGCAAATTATTGCTCAAGTTGGTGTAAGTCTTGGTGGTAGAGTAGCTGAAGAAATCGTTTATGGCGATGTTACAACCGGAGCCCAGGATGACTTGGAAAAATGTACAAAAATGGCAAGACGCATGGTTACTGAATTTGGCATGAGCGATCGCCTTGGGCCAATGACATTTGGCAAACGCAATGAACATATTTTCTTAGGTCGTGATTTTGGTCATGAACGGGACTATGGTGAAAAAGTTGCTACCATGATTGATGAAGAAATAAAATTAATCGTCAATACCGAATACGAGAAAGTTAAACAGTTACTAACAAGATACCGTCCTCATATGGATGCTATTGTTAAAGTACTATTAGAAAAAGAAACTTTAGATGCTAAAGAAGTAAAAGATATAATTGCCAATACGGATAAAGAATTAGGCTTAAATCAACCAGCTGATGACAATGACATAAACAATACTCCAAATAATTACACCAACATTTTAATCAGCTCTAATGACAAATCAAATGCTACTCTAAAAGAAGAAATAAAAACCACATCTGGCGATGAACCAGATAAACAAGGTGGTCTAACCCCCAAATTTGCTTAATTTTTCAATTAGTTTTATGCATATTTTAAATGTTTAAGTTTATTGTACAAAAAATTCTATTAGCTATTCCAGTTTTATGGATTGTCGCAACAGTTACTTTTTTCTTAATTCGTTTTGTTCCAGGCGGGCCATTTGATAATGAACGCAATCTGCCTGAAGAAATAATGCATAATCTTAAGGCAAAATATAAATTAGATAAGCCTTTGTGGTACCAATATACTTTTTATTTAAACCGTCTGGCCAAAGGGGATCTTGGTATTTCCTATAAATATACCAATCGAACCGTAACCCAAATTCTTCAACAAGCCTTTCCTGTTTCAGCTGAACTGGGGTTAAGTGCACTTAGCCTTGCAATTGTCAGCGGCATTTTATTTGGCTCAGTCAGTGCCTTAAACCGCGGCAAATTTATCGATTTTTTGCTAATGACGATTGCTACAGCCGGTATATCGATACCAACTTTTGTATTTGGGGTAATGTTAATGTATATTTTTGGCTTACAGCTAAAAATATTACCAGTCGGACTATGGGAATCACCGCGCCATGCTATTTTACCTATAATCACGCTTGCATTAGCACCAACAGCTAATATCGCTAGATTAAGCCGATCCAGCATTCTGGACAATTTAAATAAGGATCATGTCATGGTTGCACGATCACTTGGTTTTAGTGAAACTAAAATCTTTTTTACCCATGTCTTGCGTAACTCATTAATACCAATATTAACTATTCTTGGGCCAATGACGGCCTTATTGTTAACCGGCTCATTTGTGGTAGAGTATATTTTTGCCATTCCAGGCATGGGCAGGTTTTTTATAACAGCTGTTTCCAACCGCGACTATGATCTAGTTATTGGCACTACCCTAGTTTTTGCCCTAGTCTTATTATTTAGCAATGGTATTATTGATATCTTATACCGATTAGTAGATAAACGAATTTTACATAATTCAGGCAATTTATAACCCGTGAATACATTCTTTAAACATACAATATATCAAAGAATAACCAATAGCTTATATGCTAAAATAGCAATTGTATTTATAGTAATTATCAGTCTCATTTCAGTTTCATCATGGCTAAATATTCCCTTATCACCATATCTTTATGATGAAACCACACTAGATATTTTAGCAAATCCAAGCTTTATTCATCCCTTAGGCACAGATAATTTAGGACGCGATCTATTAGCCAGAATAATTTACGGCAGTAGATTATCACTCTTGGTTGGATTTTTTACAGCTATTGTAGCAGGTATTATTGGCAGTATTTATGGAGCAATAGCTGGTTTTTACGAGGGTTATATCGATAATATTTTAATGGCAATAATTGATGTAATATACTGCCTACCAGATTTATTAGTCATGCTATTACTAGGACTAGTCGTAGGCAAAGGTACTATCGGCATACTTATTAGCCTAAGTTTAATTAGCTGGATGGGAACAGCTCGAATTGTTCGTTCCTGTTTTATCCAACTTAAAAATGAAGACTTTGTTAATGCCGCAAAAGTTATTGGTGCCAATGACTTTTATATAATGTTTAAACATATATTACCCAATACCCTATCAAGTTTATTAGTATCATTATTTATTACGATACCGCAAGCCATTTTAGCTGAATCAACATTAAGTTTTATTGGTTTAGGTTTAGAAGCACCTCAATGTAGTTGGGGAACTTTAGCAAGTGACGGTATGTCCTGTTTGCGCAACCATCCAAATTTATTATTTTTTCCTAGTTTTTGTATCTTTGTTACAGTATTAAGTCTAAATTTATTTGGAGACAACCTTCGTGATGCCTTAGATCCTAAAATCAGAATTCAACTAAAAAAATAATTTTAAGGCCTACTAATAAATCAACCTAACCAAAATCTGAAAAAGCTTATCAATATAAATTGAGCGGCTCTCATTATCTATGACAAAATTATAATTAATCAAGCATAATTTAAAAGGAAGCACAATATTTTGCACCTCCTTTTAAATTAGTTTAGTTAATAGTTTATATAATAATTATTCAGCTTTAACCGTAATTTTACGAGCCATAGCTACTGGACTTTTGGGTAGCATTAATTTTAACACACCATTTTTTAAACAGGCTTGAATTTCATCTTTATTAACTTCATCAGATAAAGCAAAAACTCTTTCATAATTACCGGTTTTATATTCAGAATAAATTAAATTATAGTTTGCATATTCTGGCTCTTGAATATTACCTTTAATCGTTAAAATATTTTTTTCAATAGTTACATCAATTTGATTTTCATCAACGCCTGGCATATCAGCCAAAACTACAATGGCCTTATCAGTTTCATAAATATCACATCTCGGGATAAATTTATGAATATTAGTTTTTGCTTGAGACCTTGGCATTAACTCTTTATCTAAAACACTCACATTATTAGACATGTTACATCCTCCTTAATTTACTTTTACACTAATTTTTTTAGGTTTATCTTCTTCTTTTCTTGGCAATTCAATGACCAGAATGCCTTTATTAAGTTTAGCCTGGGTCTTGCTAGCGTCAACTTCAAAAGGCAACTCAATAGTTCTAGTCATATGCCCAAATGATCTTTCACGGCGATGCCATTGACTATTATGAGCATCAAGCTTTTCTTCAATTTTATCAGCCTTTATAGTTATAGTATTATGAACAATCTGAATATCAATATCATCTAATTCAATACCCGGAATTTCGCTAGTAATGATGGCATGCTCATTATTAGTATAAACATTAAATAAAGGATATTCTATCTGAAAATTTGAATTTTCACTTCCCAGTAATTTACTTAATCGATTACTTAATAATTGCATTTCTTTAAGTCCATCACTAGCAACTAGATTTTCATTTAAAAGTCGGTTTTGTAATTCAGTAAACAACATATTTACCTCCTAAAATTTTAACTACTCAAATTTACTTATAAAAATTCTCACAATATTATTACATCAAAAAAAAACCAAAAGTTTTATTTTCTCAATAAAAAATTAATTAGTATTTTAAAATAATTAAGGTAAGAATAATTTATTTATGTAATTGTATTTGGTATGACATTTTCCGACTAAATAACAATTAATTTATCTAAGTTAAAAGCTATAAGAAGAAAGATTATTACAATCACTTAAATGTGGACAAAACCGTCTAAATAACTTAACTAAATTAAATAAATGACTTTAAAACTCATGACTAATTAATTAACTAAACTTACTTAATGACCAGCAAAAACATATAATCGAATAATTAGTTAAAAATTATGCGTAATTATTAAACTCCAATTAACTCCTTATGAATTTAATTGTAATAATTTTGTGTTATAATCTGCTTAAAAATTTTGCAAAAATTTGAGGATTATTAAAACATTATGAAAATCACATTTAGTAAGTTAATTACCCTACTCTCATTAATTTTTATGATAAACAATTTCAGCTGTCATGCTCTAGCTGATGCCAAACGACGTATTGCGATATTTCCCTTTGATTATGGTTCAACTTCAACCAATGTTGGCACCTGGGATGTCGGCAATGGTATTACTTCGTTGTTAATAACTAAATTAGTCAATGATGGAACTTATAGTGTAATTGAACGCAAAATGATTGATTCTCTTTTAAAAGAGCAAAATTTTTCGGCCTCAGATCGCGCTAACCCAGAGTCAGCCATTAAATTCGGCAAACTTTTAAGCGTTGACGCCATAATCACTGGAACCGTTACTCAGTTTGGCTTTGAAGATAAAAACGTCAATGTTGGTGCAGCTGTTAATGCTGTAACTGGCTATATTCCTTTTGCTGGATATGTACCTTTTGGCGGACTAGGCTTCGGTGTCCATAAAAGTAAAGCCCGCGTAGCTATAGATGCCCGCCTGATTGATTGCACAACTGGTGAAATTTTAGGTGCTATTCAAGGCATTGGCGAATCCAGCCGCAAGGGCACATCACTGTTTGGATCTGGCGTGGTAAATTTTGAATCAGCTGGCTTTGAAAATTCCCTAGCCGGCGAAGCCACAATGCAGGCAGTTAATCAATTGGCTTTCAATCTTGATTCAATGGCTGCTAAAATCCCCGACAATCAAGCCATAGCCAACAAAAATGTAACCGGCAAAATTGCTGATGTCGACAATAATAATGTAGTCGTCAATGTAGGTTCAGACAATGGTTTATCAGCTGGCGATATGTTAAAAGTTGAAAATCCGTATAAAAGTGTTAAAGATCCTGATTCGGGTAAAACTATTGAAGAATTATATAAAACCGTTGGTGTCATTAAATTAAACACCGTCCATAAAAATGTAGCTAATGGCGATATTATTAAAGGTAAAAATATAAAAATTGGCGATAAGGTTTCAAAAATTAATGGTATCGATATAGCATCAATCCAGATTGATGCACAAGATAGTAGCAATAATGATACAACTGAAACTACTCTTAGTACCAAAGTTGAAAAATTAGACTCCTCAAAAAAACCAGCAACTAAAAAATAATGCTTAAAATAAAATATCCTTTTAAGAAATTTTATTTGTATATCCTGGCTCTTATTCAAATATTTAATTTCGCTATCGTTGAAGCAAAAAAATCAACTGATTTTACAGCAGTTTTAGATCCGGGTTACAAGCTGCTTACAACTGGTTACTCTCAAGAGGCAGCAGATGCATTTGCTAAAAAAACAAAAAAATATCCTAATTCTGCAGCCTGTCACATAGCTCTAGGTAAAGCGTACAAAGTTTTAGGTAAAATTTCACAAGCTAAAAATGAATTCAAAACAGCTACATGCGTACAACCAAATTATGCTGAAGGTTATTTAGAACTGGCCAAATTACAGGAATCTGACCAAGAATGGAATTTAGCGATTCAATCTTTTCAAGAATATACAAAACTGGACCCCGATGATGCAAATCGCCAAGGCATAAATGATCGCATAATATTTTGCCAAGAAAAATCAGCATCTCAATAAATAATCAACGAAACCAAGCTTATTTCAGATTAATCAAATTCAGGCGATCGCGCCCGATCAAAATATAATCTAATTTATATTCTTGGGTAAAAACACCCCCAAGAATATAAATTTACAAAAAAAATAATCTTACTGGCATCAACAAATCAATATTTATTTAATTAACTAAGAATAAAGCAATTTACAATACTGCATTTTCCCGATAAGCACCAAAGACTTCTCTTAAGGCGTCGCAAATTTCACCAAGCGTTGCATAAGCCTCAACACATTCAATTAAGGCGGGGAAAGAATTTTCATTTTTCTTTAAAATATTTTTTAAATTAACTAGGGTCGTCTTAACCTTATCATTATTGCGACTGGCTTTTAAGGCGTTAAGTCGTTCAACCTGGCGATTTTCATATTCAGACCCAATTTTTAAAATTTCAATTTTACTACCTGGTGCTTCATCATTAAATCCATTTAAACCAATAAATATTCTTTGACTATTGTCTAATTTTTGTTGGAATTGATAGGCTGAATCAGCTAATTCTTTCATGAAAAAGCCTTTTTCAATACCTGCAATAACCCCACCAATTTCATCAATTTTGGCAAAATATTCATTAGCCTGACGCTCTAATTCGTCCGTTAACCATTCCACGTAATAAGAGCCTGCCAGTGGGTCAACAACGTTAGTAACACCGGTTTCGTAAGCAATAATTTGCTGGGTTCGTAAAGCAATGTGGGCGGCTTTTTGGGTGGGCAGACCTAATACTTCATCCATTGAATTAGTATGCAATGACTGCGTACCACCTAGAACACCAGCTAAAGCTTCTATTGCGGTTCGCACAATATTATTTTCCGGCTGCTGCCCTGTTAAAGAGCAGCCGGCGGTCTGGGTATGAAAGCGTAATTTTAGCGATCGTTCATCTTTAGCACCATATTTTTCTTTCATCCGCTTGGCCCAAATTCTTCGAGCCGCTCTGTATTTAGCGATTTCTTCAAAGAAATCAATATGGGCATTAAAGAAAAACGATAACCTTGGAACAAATTCATCAATTTTTAACCCGGCTTCAATTCCGGCATCAACATAAGCAAAGCCATCAGCCAGTGTAAAAGCCAATTCCTGAGCAGCAGTAGCTCCGGCTTCGCGAATATGATAACCACTGACAGAAATGGTATTCCATTTAGGGACATTATGCGTACAAAAAACCATCATATCTTGAATTAGTTTAAGGGCTGGACGTGGTGGGATCAGATAGGTTTTTTGCGCAATATACTCTTTAAAAATATCATTTTGCAACGTTCCATTTAAACCTTTCCAGTCAAAGCCCTGCTTTTTAGCATTAGCCAAAAACATAGCGTAAATAATTACAGCTGGACCATTAATAGTCATTGAAGTGGATATTTTATCTAAAGGAATATCTTTGTAAAGAATTTCAATATCTTGTAAACTATCAATCGCCACTCCACAAACTCCCACTTCACCATGGGATTTGGTATTATCAGAATCATACCCCATAAGTGTTGGCAAATCAAAAGCCGTAGACAAACCAGTCTGACCCTGGCAAAGCAAGTACTTAAATCGTTCATTGGTTTCTTCGGGGCCGCCGAATCCTGCAAATTGACGCATTGTCCAGACTTTACCCTGATACATGTCTTCATGAATTCCACGAGTATAAGGATATTGACCAGGATCACCTAATTTGGTTTCATAATCCCAATTTTGTAAATCGGCTTTCGTATAAACAGCTTTAACGGGAATACCTGAAATCGTTTCAAATTCCTTAGCCTTTAACTTAGTTAACTCACTTACCATAAATTCCCCCATAAGTATAAAAATGAAAAGATTTCATAAAATATTAATTGTATAAATCTTTGTATTAAATTACATGTTAATTATATTTTACTATAATGAGAATTAAAATTAAATACATTATTTACTAACCTATGAGGTGTAAAACTATGGCCACAGCCACTAAATATAATAATGCCGAATTAAGCAGTATTTTTGCTAGCTCAATACCAGTAATGGTCAAGGCTCCCACCGGATTGACCCTTAACTGTAAAGGTTGGATTCAAGAAGCCTGTTTGCGGATGTTATTAAACAACCTAGATCCAGCCGTAGCCGAAAAGCCAGATGAATTAGTAGTTTACGGCGGTTCAGGCAAAGCTGCACGTTCCTGGGACTGTTTAAAAGGAATAATAAAATCTTTATTAAATTTAGAAAATGATGAAACTTTATTAGTACAGTCAGGCAAACCGGTGGGGATTTTTAAATCAACCCCCAATTCACCTAGAGTACTAATTGCTAACAGTAATTTAGTTGGCAAATGGGCTAACTGGGAACATTTTCGAGAATTAGAAAAAAAAGGTTTGATAATGTACGGACAAATGACCGCTGGATCATGGATATATATTGGTTCACAAGGCATTTTACAAGGGACTTACGAAACTTTTGCCAGTTTAGCCAGTAAACATTTTAACGGTAGCTTACAGGGTAAAATTGTTCTTACTGCAGGTCTTGGTGGCATGGGTGGAGCTCAGCCTTTAGCCGTAACGATGAATGGTGGCATAGCCTTATGTATTGAAGCTGATCAATCACGGATTCAAAAACGACTTGATACCAAATATTTAGATGTAGTGGCTCACAATTTAACTGATGCCATTAAACTTTGTAATGAAGCTAAAGCTCAAGGCAAGGCTTTATCGGTTGGCTTACATGGTAATGCTGCCAAAATATTACCGGCCCTATTTAATGCAAAAGAAATATCCATAGATGTTGTAACAGATCAAACCTCGGCTCACGACCCACTTAATGGTTATATACCAGAAAATTTAACAATTGAAGAAGCTAATCTTTTACGCAAGGAAAACAGTCAAAAATATCTTGAATTAGCTAATCGATCAATTGTTAAACATGTTGAATCCATGTTAGAATTTCAGGCTCGTGGTAGCATTGTATTTGATTATGGCAATAATATTAGGCAAATAGCGCATGACAATGGTGTTAAAAATGCCTTTAATTTTCCCGGTTTTGTACCAGCATATATCCGCCCGCTATTTTGCGTAGGGAAGGGACCCTTTCGCTTTGCAGCATTATCCGGAGATAGTAATGATATTGCTAAAATTGATGAAGCCATAATTAAAAATTTTAGTAATGATAAACATCTTACCAACTGGATTAACATGGCAACGAAACATGTTAAATTTCAGGGCTTGCCAGCGCGCATTTGCTGGCTTGGCTATGGAGACAGAGCTAAACTTGGCTTAATTATCAATCAAATGGTGGCAGATGGCACGTTAAAAGCACCAATTGTAATTGGTCGCGATCACCTGGATTGTGGTTCAGTAGCTTCCCCTAATCGTGAAACCGAAAGCATGCAGGATGGATCTGATGCAATTAGCGACTGGGTTTATTTAAATGCGTTAATGAATGCAATTGGCGGAGCCTCCTGGGTTTCAATCCATCATGGTGGCGGTGTTGGCATTGGCTATTCTGAACATGCTGGCTGCGTTATTGTGGCTGATGGCACCAAAGAAGCTAATGAACGCTTAACCAGAGTATTAACCAGCGATCCTGGTCTTGGGGTAATTCGCCATGTTGATAGCGGTTATGAAATTGCTTGTGACTTTGCCAAACAACATGATGTTAAAATTCCTATGTGGGATCTTGAATAGCAAATTGGATCAAGGCCATAAATAGCCTTAGAATTACTTACTGGCAATAAATATTCTGATTTATAGACGAGTTGATTGCATGTGAACAAGTAGCTGCTCTTCCAAATAAGGCTAAAGTAACTACATATTCTTTTCGTTTCATAGCTTTAATTGCTAGTACTCTCGTTATATTTCGTAAATTAGTAAGTCTTTTAATATCTGCTTTAGAATAACAACTACCAATAATTTTCTCATGTGTTTCCCCAAATCTATCAAAAATTTTAGTTCCCCAATCTAATTCTTTTCGAGTTAATTTAGCGCCAGGATTTAATTTATCTAAAAATGCTTCAAAATCTAATTCTTCTGTAGTTAAATCTAGCTCTTCTTTAGTCACGCCTAAATAAGGATCATTATTATTAAAAGCTTTATAAGCACTGGTATTTGCCACGAACAGTAAAAAAAAAATATTAAAATAAAAATGAATTTCATAAATATAGCCATGGCCAAATGAAATAAACAAGGCTGTCTGTTCGAGGTAGTCATCAAATTCTTTATACTTTCCAGTTTCAGTCTAGTACGTAAAATCTTAGCTCCCAGTATTATATTAAACATCTGTCAAACTAGCCATGAGCAATTTTTTTCAAATTTAATATTAAATTTGAAAAAATGCGCAAAAACACTCTAGACAAAATCAAAAAACTGTTGTAAAGTGGAAAACGCCTACTTATTATTTCTTCAAAATTCTCAAAAAATCACTATCTACTGTCACATTGAACCACAAAACAAAACTCTAAACCAGGAAAAATTAAAAGATAAGAGAAAAGACTATCAAATGCTCGTTTCATTAATTTAAGTATTATTTATAGCTATCAAAAATTTGTTATACCCCTGTAAATGCAAGTAACGGGAGTCAGTTATGTTTGGCCAAACTAAAACAAATTCAAACCTTAATTCTATCGGTTCACATTTTTTAAACGTTGAAAACACCCACACAGCCGAAAAACCGGCGAATTTCTTTATGGAGCTTATTCGAAAAGTTATAAACACCAATCCAATTTATTCCAATACAGCACTGGATACAATTTTTGATTATATAGCTGAGCTGTATAAAAGCTTAAACAACCCAAATTATGAATACAATGAAAATTCAATAAAAGATTCTAACGGAAGAAATATAGTATTCCTAAATTTTATGTTTTCCGGGCTATTTCTAATATTGCTAAATAATATGTTTTCTTCGTACAACCAACAAATAAATTTTTTAGGGAATTCATTTTTATGCTTATGCCTGTGCTTATCACCAATAGTTTGGTTTCAAAATAATATAGCTGTATTACAGAACAAATTAGCTTTGTCCAATTTGCGAATATTTATAAACAGCCTAGTAAACTCATCATTGCTTTTAGTACTAGTATTTAATTCAATTTTTTTGATTCATCCCTTCTGGCTAGAAGGGATGAATTCAAATATTGGCTTTATTGTAATATTATCTTTGTTATGCTCCATTTACAGCGTAGCTCTAAATGTGATTCAGTTAAATTACTATGAAATAAAAGAATCAAGGCTACGCATAAAATCAAAATTTTTTAAATATTCATTGATTACATTTTGCCTATTATTTTTAACTCAAGCCAAGCCAATAGTCTCACATATTACCGAACATTTAATATGCTCAAATTCTAACTTAAGCAATTTAGCCTTAAATTACGCCCGCAACTACAATATAGCTGAAGAAATTTATAAAAATTATTTTATCAGAAGTTATACAAGTTACGACAAATACTGCATAAACCCAGAATTAGCATATTTTAAAATTACTGGGCACGATTTAAACTGCCAAGACCAGATTCATCAAGCCCAAATACAAAACGATTTCTACTACCTAGGTAAAAATAGTAATACACCTTTAAGTATTAAAGAGTCTAATTTAAAGATCAACCTAAATCCTGAGTCATCTACAGCAAATATTCAAATGAATATTAATATTCAGCCAATATCCGATCAAGAACAAAAAATATTTATTGGATTACCTGTAAACTCGAGAATCTACAGCATTTTAGCTAAAAATACAAACTCGGATGGCGACCTAAAAATATATAATTTACAGAACTCAATTGCTCAAATAAATTTTAATCCTAGTTATTCAACCCGTAAAGAAATTAATTTAACTCTAGAAATAATTGCACCGATCACCGTCGAAGATTTAAAACATGGATTTTTATATTTACCACATATTATGAACCCACAATATGGTAAAAATTTTAACCAATCAGTTTATATAATAGCTGGAAAGGACGTCACTTTTGACAGTAGTAAATATAAGTATTTAAATAATAACGATGAAAACAAAAATGTATTTAAATTATCACACATAAACCAAAACTTCACAAACAGCAATATAAAAATCAACTTTCAGTATCCATTTAGCCTAACGTCCAAATATGCAGTAAACTACGGTAATAATCGAAATATAGCGCCATACTTGGAACAGAGAATTTTTTCTTATTTTTTAGAAAAACCAAGACACCTATCAATAATCATCGATGGATCAACAAATTTTCAAGGTTACTTTAAAGATTTAACTCAAACTTTTAAACTAATACCAAACAATATACCAATCGATTTTTATATTGTAAACTCGGATTCGGCCGTTCAAAAATTAGACCAGGTAACAGCTACAAAAGTTTTGAATAATTATCACACAGACCAGAATTATGTTAACGAAGCAACTTTAAAAGAAGTTATAAAATCATCAAGCAAGGAAAAAAATTCTGCTATATTATGGTTACATGGCTGTCAGCCAAATTTTAACACAACCATAGATACAGCTACGCTTGCCTTTAGACCAAATATATTCGAACTTTCAGCTAACCATGACAATATTTGTCAAAATTTTTTAAACCAGGATAAAACAATGCCTTATGCTATTATCGATTTTGAAAACTCTTTGATTAGTGAATTAAAAGATTTTTTCAATTTCAGCTTAAATGGACAAAAATCATGGTCGGTAAGTTATAACGAAGTATATGAAAAAATGTTAAACAGCCAGGATACATTGAATTCTGAGCAGTCTTTACAAGTGACGAATTTATTTTATGGCAAAAAAGATAACTCAGCATACTATGACAATACAAGTCACCTTTACATTCCTTGGAATCCCAAAGAATACTTTCAGCCGTTATATTCTAAAAATGCCTATATTAATGACTTAGCTAATTCAATAAAAAACGAGTGGAAACCAAATATAAAATCGAATAATAATGAAGTTGTTAAAGCAAAGATAATACTTGGGAAATCTGGTCAATTGCTTAGTCTTAAATTAATCAAAAAATCCATGTCAATACAGCTAAACGATTCTATCGAGACAACCATTATTAAAACGATACTTGAAGAATCTGGACAAGAAAATAATACATATTTTGCCAAATCAAACGAAAACCACACTTTTAACATGAATTTTTATATTAAATCTGGCGCCATAGAAAATATTTATATCGATTAAAATACCAATATTTTATCGATTTTGAGATTCAGGGAATGTAAATCATTTAGCGATCGCGGGATGTGTCAATAAGAATGAGACAACATTAAATTTAATTAAATGTACAAGCACTAAAAGTCATCTTGATTCTTAACTTACGAGCACAATTTCACAATGCGAAAGCAACAAGAAAACAAACGGCCTCAAATAAAAAGTTTATGTTGTCGCCTAACTTAACGGTGACCTTGCCTTTCTTTCCCGACTCCACACATTGAAATCAGGCAAAGCGCAACAAGGCTATCTATGGGTTTATTTAGGCGATCGAGATGATTCATATGTGGCATTTTCATTTTACGTTAACAGATGTGGAATAAATCCAGTAGTCCAATAGCTATTGGCCGAAAGAAGTGACAATTTTCAGGAAATGATAGAGCTAACATTTTCAATTCTAAGTACAATTGTAAATTCCTGTAAAATTAATGGGATAAAAGCTTATGCCTATTTAAATGACGTATTGCTGAAATTAGCCATTAAAGATTATCAAAACCCTGTGGAGCTACTTCCACTTAATTGGGCAAAAAATCAAGAATTAAAAGTTCAATAGTTTAAAAATCGATAAATTTGCTATAGCACTAGCTATTGTTGCTTACAACCGGTCTGGAACGCTTACGCATTAAAATCTTATGTAAGGGTTATCCAGTTTATTCAGCTTGACGCATAGCATAGCTGTACATCCATCCAAACACTATGATTCCAATAATTTAGGCATATTTACAATTCCCAATTGACTTGGATCAATTGACAAATTTTCTGATACTGGATTATTTTTTATTTTTAGATATTCATTATATTCTTGAAGGGCTTTGGTATCATTTCCTGACTTGGCTAAAATATCTGCATAGTTTTTATGCAATAGTCCGGATAATGTATGAACATTTTTTTCATCAGAAATTGTTTCCGATAATTTCCCTAACAAATCTTTAGTTGAAATAAAATCTTTACGATCTTCTAAAGCCAATTTATCTAAACCATTATATTGCTTTAAGTTATTTAAAACAATTTTATACATTGGATCGCTTTCCGGCATCGTTAAAAAATCACTGACTTGCATATCAAGTTCATATTGTTTATTTTTGGGAATATTAGTTTTAAAAAATTTCTGCAAAGTTTGCTTTAATCTTATATCAGTATCTAACTGAGATATAAAGTTATGTTGTAATTTATTAAAATCACTATCAAGCATTTTATTTAAAGAATTGCTAATGGTTATCGAGGCCTCTAAATCATGAGAAACTGACTTTAGATCATGATTTGGACTTTGATTAAATTTTTTGATCGCATTGACAGCCAATGATTGTGCCTGATTAAACAAGTTGACTTCAGCTGATTTAACATTATCCGATGGTATATCAGAATTAGCTTTTTGTGATGGGGTAACGGCATTATCGACCTTATATATTTGAGTAACGAGTTTGGCTAAATTATTTAATTCAACAGGGGATAGTTTGGCACCTTGATCATTTATTTTAAGCGTGTTTATATTATCCATATTTAAAATCCTCAAAAATCACATATGTATAAGTTTTTAACATTTTGAGTAATTAATGTAATTGGGGGAAATACGAAATTTTATAAATATATCCACTTTAATCAAGTTGGCAAGAATTTGTAAAATTTCTAGCAATTTTGTGAAATTTAAGTTATCATTAACTGTTGAAATTATCCCTAACAATCAACGATTATATATATATTAAAGTTATCTAAATGGCAAGAATAGTTCAAAAATTTGGCGGCAGCTCACTTAAGAACCCAAAGTTTATTGATAATGCAGCTTCGATAATTTGTCAAGAAGCCAATTCTGGCAACGAAGTGGTCGCCGTCGTCTCAGCCATGGGTAAAACCACCGACGAATTGCTTAATTTAGCTTCATCTTTAAATGACAATCCCAATTTACGTGAATTAGACATGCTTCTTGCTTCAGGTGAACAGGTTTCTTCAGCCTTAATGTCTATTGCCATTCAAAAACGTGGATTACAGGCCAGAGCCTTTACCGGGATCCAGGCGAAAATTTTAACTGATACCAATCATGGTGAAGCCAGTATTAAGGAAATTGAAACAGATTCGATTGAAGCCAGTTTATCACGTGGTGAAATTGCAGTTGTAGCAGGATTTCAGGGCAGTTTTGCCCAAAATGAAATAACCACTTTAGGTCGTGGCGGCTCCGATACGACAGCTGTAGCCCTAGCCTATGCCATTGATGCTGAGCGCTGCGACATTTATACCGATGTAGCTGGTGTTTATACTGGCGATCCTCATTTAATTGAAAACTCCAAAATGATTAAAGCAATTAGTTATGATGAAATGTATGAAATGGCTATATCAGGAGCTAAAGTTCTAAATGCTAACTCCGTTGAGTTAGCTAAAAAATATGAAGTTCCCGTGCGCGTTCGCTCGACCTTTGAACCAGATAACATTGGTACATTGGTAACGCATAAGATTTTTACACCAACCCGTCATTTAACTAGTTTAAGCCTGGATTTAAGCCAAAGCCTGGTTAGTTTAAAAATGGTTCATAATACAGAGAACCTAGACTTTGTCTCAAGTTTATTTACACGCTTAGCTGAATTAAAAATTAGTATTGATATGTTTATGATGATTGCCCCTGAGGATAATTTAAATTTTGAACTAGTTTTTGCCATTGCCAATAAAGAAATAGCCAAACTCAACCAGATAATTAACGAAGACAACATTAAACAAAAATTTAAAAGTGTCGAAATCAAGGAAAAACTTGCTAAAATTTCTTTAATCGGCAGCCAGTTAAATTTACGTTCCGACGTAATTGCTCAGTTATTTGAATTAGTTAAAGCCAATAAAACTAAATTACATTTGGTTGCCACAAGTGATTTACGTGTAAGTATCTTAGTAGACAGGGAAAAATCAAAGTCTTTAATTAATTTAATACATAACAATTTTTTTAATATATAAACAGATTATGCCATTACCAAATTTTGACAATTTAGTTAATAAAGTAAAAGATGCTACCAAGCAAACTCTAGATAAAACCAGTCGCACGGCTAAACATGCCAAGCTTAAACTAGAAGCACGTGCTTTAAACAATGATCGTAATTGCAAATTACAAACAATGGGCAGTAAAATGCTTGAACTTTATCAAAATAACAAAAAAATTGATGGTGATTTAATCACCAGTAAATGTCAAGAAGAGATTAAATTGATTGCTAATATTGATTTAAGACTAAAAGAAATTGAACGCGAAATTGAAGCCTTACAAGTTGACATTGATGACATTGAAGTAAAAGATATTACCAGTATAGTTAAAAAGGATTAATAATTAACAACTAATTATGAGTATGTATCATGTTTACTTATTTGAAGAAAGTATTGTTATACCTCAAGTTGTGGTAACTGAAGCGGGTTTTTATATTGATGATTTACCAATTGAAGTTATTCCCGTAAAAGACATTATTAAATGGCAAAAACTTTTCTATAAAATGTTTATTCAGGAGAATAAAAGTATTCGAACACCCGATAGCGAGTCCGAAACAGGATCATTGATTTTAGAAAAGTTAAATATTGACAAATGGTCTGATTTTGAAGCCAAAGCAACAATGTATACAATTCATTTTTCACCTGGCTATTCCACCATTTATTCAACGATAACCAGTGAGGAGAAAACCTGGCAAGTAGGACAAAATATTCGCAAATTTGCATCATTCGCCCCAATTTCAACAATTATTCAGGCCTTAACCACCGAAATCTTAATGCTTCATACTACTTTCAAGTCAAGCCGTAATCTGCTTAAATTAAATAGCTAATTGTCGTTTATGGCAAAGACTAGTTCAAGGTATAAAGGTTAAAGACCTAATTCTAAATCAACCTAGCCAATTAAAGAAGATTTATCATGACAGAATCAAGTTATAATACTTAAAGACCTAATTCTTCTTCTTCGCTAGCTTTAGCAAAAGCTTCAATATGTTCCATTACGGCTTCAAATTCATCATCGTCTTCAATGGTTTGAAAAGTAGATTCATTGCCTTTACGTATTAAACGCATAATTACCAGACGGCTATTTTCATTATCGGCTTCTTCACTGTTTTCTTCTAATTTAATTAAAATCACATATTCTTTATCATTAAATTCAAAAACATCAAGAATTTCACATTCATGCTTACTGCCATCATCACCTTCTAGCGTAATATAGGCTCTTTCATCATTAATTTGATCTTTTAATTCATTTTCTGCTTTCATTTGATTAATCCTTTATTTTTATTTAATCATTTATTTTTTTTATTAACAAGATTTTTTAATTTTCCTAAATCTTCATCCGTCCCTAAGGCAATTAATTCATCACCACATTCAAAGACCATTTCTGGCGGAGGGTTTGTGATCAAACCGCCATTTTGGTAAACCGCTAAAATCATTACGCCTATCATTTGTTTAATATTAGCATGTTTCAATGTTGATCCAATTAAACTAGATTCTTCTTGAATTAACAATTGCTCCATCCGTAAATCATATTCGGGCGAATGCATAATGACATCCAGAAATTGACATACAAGCGGGTGTGTTATAGCTGATGCCATGCGGCGACCACAAATAACATAAGGAGAAATTACCATTTTAGCACCAACTCGTTTCAGCTTAGACTCAGAGCCTGGGTTGGCCGCTCGCGAAACTATGGAAATATGGTCATTAAGACCACGCGCGGATAGGGCAATAAACGTATTAGCCGTGTCATCAGGCAAAGCACAGACTATTCCCGAAGCCGTCTCAACATTGGCTAACGCTAAGATTTCATCATTAGAAGCGTCACCAAAAATAGCCAAGTAACCCATTTCACAAGCATAATCAAAGCGTTTTTGGTCACTTTCGATAATTACAAATTCAAGTTTATTTTGCTTAAAATGCTGACAAACTTCTTGGCCAGTGCGTCCAAAACCACAAACAATCTGATGGGAGTGTATTTTTTTAATTTTATCTTTCATCCGTTTTCCCTTAAAGTTTATTTCTAAAAACAATTGCACTAAATCACTTAATATATAAAGAACAATACCTGAGCCTAAAATTATTAAAAAAATCACATAAATCTTGCCGTTATTATCAAGATGATGTACTTCATCATAGCCCACCGTTGTTAAGGTAATAACGGTCATAAATAAACAGTCAAGAATCGGCCAATGCTCGATTAAACTAAAACCTAAACTGCCAAATACTATTAACGCGGTTAAGTAACAAATATCGGTAAGAAATCTTTTATAAATGTTGGAATTCAATGTGAACCTGTTAAAATATTATCTTAAATTGTAGTTTAAATAATAAATTAAAGGTTCTTTTTAAGGCTTTTAACTTAAAATAAATTAATTTTAATGGTTTACATAATGGAGTTGAAATGAGTACTAAGTTAGAATTAGCCCCAGGCAAAGTAGTTCAAATTATTGGACCAGTTATTGACGTTGAATTTCCCAGTGGAAATCTACCCCAAATTTATCACTCTTTAATCGTTTCCGGCAAAAATCCTAGCGGCGACGAAATTAAAATTGTTTGTGAAGTCGAACAAATGCTTGGTGATAATGTTGTCCGCACCGTTGCTATGAGTTCGACCGATGGCTTAACCAGGGGAATGAAAGTAACCAGCACTGGAGCTCCAATTTCAGTTCCGGTCGGCAAAGAAACTTTAGGCCGAATCCTTAATGTCTTAGGTGAAATTGTTGACGAAGGGCCACCATTAGAAAAATGTGAAAAATGGTCAATTCACCGTCCGGCTCCTAAACTAGTCGACCTTAAAACCGATGTCGAAATGTTTGAAACCGGTATTAAAGTTGTCGATCTTTTAGCACCCTACATAAAAGGTGGTAAAATCGGCTTATTTGGTGGGGCTGGCGTTGGTAAAACTGTTATTATTATGGAATTAATTCATAATATAGCCCTCCATCATGGTGGCTATTCAGTATTTGGTGGTGTTGGCGAAAGAACCCGTGAAGGTAACGATTTATGGAATGAAATGAAAGAATCCAATGTTATTGACAAAGTAGCTCTGGTTTATGGCCAAATGAATGAGCCGCCAGGAGCCAGAATGCGCGTTGGTCTATCAGCTTTAACGGTAGCCGAATATTTTCGTGATGTAAGCAAACAAGACGTATTATTGTTTATTGATAATATTTTCCGCTTTGTTCAAGCCGGTTCTGAAGTTTCAGCGCTTCTCGGTCGTATGCCCTCAGCTGTAGGCTATCAGCCAACTTTAGCTAATGAAATGGGTGAATTACAAGAACGGATCACCTCAACGCAATCAGGTTCCATTACCAGTGTCCAAGCAGTATACGTGCCAGCTGACGATTTAACCGATCCGGCTCCAGCCACAACATTTGGCCACTTAGATGCGACCACCGTGCTTAGCCGTCAGATTGCCGAACTGGGTATTTATCCAGCCGTTGATCCTCTAGCCAGTACCAGTACGGCCTTAAAACCGGAAATTGTGGGCGAAGAGCATTATAATATTGCTCGTGGCGTACAACAAACCCTCCAAAAATATAAAGACTTACAGGATATTATTGCTATTTTAGGTATGGATGAATTATCCAATGAGGACCGTTTAACCGTAACGCGAGCCCGTAAAATTCAACGTTTCTTAAGTCAGCCATTCTTCGTTGCTGAAGCATTTACAGGTAGAGCTGGTAAATATGTTAAATTAAGTGAAACCGTTCAGGGCTTTAAACAAATCCTCGAAGGCATGTATGATGATATTCCCGAACAGGCCTTCTATATGGTCGGAAATATTGAAGAGGTAAAAGAACAAGCCAAAGCAATGGCTTAGTTTTAATTTTATTATAAAGAGGATACTATTTTGTCAGCACCAAATCGTGATGTATATATTTTAGGACGAATAGAACAAGAAATTATTGAACCGGTAGTAAGGCGCATTCTTAAATTAAACCGGCAATCTGAAGATCTTGACATTAACCTCTATATAAATTCTAGTGGTGGTAATGGCTATAATGCTGATGCCGTTATAGCCCTAATGCACTCCATTAAGAATAAAGTCAATACCATTTGCCTGGGACACGCATTATCTGGCGCTTGCGAAATATTAGCCAGTGGTACAGGTAATCGATCGGCCTATGAATTTGCCACCATAATGTTTCACCAGACATTATGGGAAGCTGAAGGTGATATTACTAATTTAGAAATTCAGGCACAACAAGGCCGACGTTTTCGTGATGCCCAGATTGAAGTATTGCATCGAGCAACCAAACAAGATAAAAATAAAATCCGCAAAGACATTGAGCGGGATTTTTATCTAACGGCTAAAGAAGCACTGGATTATGGTATCATTGATTCGATTATACATTTTAATAAAACAGTTTAATAATTTTAAGGAATAAACTATGGCTAATTATTTAAATCTAAAAATCGTCACTCCCGAACGTATTGTCTGTGAAGCTCAAATCAACAAAATTCAGGCAACGGCAATTGATGGTGAACTGGTAATTTTACCAAACCACGAACCAATTGTAACTGCTCTAGCTATAAATCTGGTTAAATTTGAAAACACCAATAACGAAGAACATTATTTAAGTGTTATTGGTGGCATTTTAGAAGTAGAGAATAATACCGTTACTATCCTAACCGACATTGCTGAATTAGATGCTGAAATCGATATTGTTCGTGCTAACCAGGCTAAAGAACGGCTGGAAGCCCAGAAAATGCAGACCGATATTGAATCGCGTGGCAAGGATACCAAACTGGACTTAGCTTTAATGCGGGCAATTACGCGAATTAAAGTACACGAATTAGGCCAGTTTAAGAAAAACCGAAGTAATAAATAAATTGATAATTATTTCTTATTAGTTAAATAATTATCAATTCTTCCGGGAATAACCGATAAACCCATAAGTGCTAAACGCATAATTGGACCGTCTACGGGCATTACACTAGCACCGACTAAC
>JAKAZS010000111.1 GCA_021815785.1 bacterium | reverse complement strand
GGGTGGAGGTTACGGCGGCATGATGGGTGGTTATAACCCATATATGAGTATGATGGGTGGAGGCTATGGCGGCATGATGGGTGGTTATAACCCAATGATGAGTATGATGGGTGGAGGCTATGGCGGCATGATGGGTGGTGGTTATGGCATGGGCATGGGCAATAATATGCAAATGACTGAAACCTATGGGCCTGGTGGCATGACGATGGGTAATTCGCCAATGTTTGCTCCTAGCCCTGGAATTGCTGAGTTGGCTGGTAATACCAGCGCTTTAACGAGCGCATTTATGCCTTTAGCTAATTTAGGAAGCAGTTTAGCTATGGCTTTTAGTGGTAGGGGAATGATGTATTAAATATGGACAGATAGTTTGATTTGAAGTTTAAGTGGGAATAACCCTATTGTCAAGAAGTGTAATGAAGGATATAATCTAAACAAATGTTTTTAAGTTGTCAAAGTATTGAAAAAGTTGTATATTAATAAATATTAATAATTTAAATGGAGAATGAAATATGGCACCAGGAAAACCACCTGAAATATCAAGCGGGGATAGTAATATTAATCCGCCATCAGCAAATCAAGCTGGTAATGCTAATTTAGCCAGAAATGTTTATCAATTTGACGGTAATAATAATAGATCGGATAGCCCTAACCAATATCAGTTTAGTGGTGGTGGTGGTAGCTGTGCTGGTGATTTTTTTAATTACCAGGTGAAACAAGGTGACACTTTATATTCTATTGCCGAAAATCAGGTAACCAATAATGGTATGGCTTGTCCAACACCTGACGCTATAAGTGCTGAAGAAGAAAGAATTATTCAAGCCAATAAAGATAAATACCCTTCACTTGAATGTAATCCTAACTTAATTGGCAAAGGCTGGGACTTGAAAATTCCTATTCAAGGAAATAGCGATCAAGGAAATAGTGATAATAGCCAACATCATAAAGATAATAATTTTGGCTTTGATGAGTGTGCTTGTTCTAAACCTGATGTTGGACCAAGAACGCCAAGTGTCAATGATACACCTCCACCAGGAGCTGTAAACAGGCACTCGTTTTCACAGCCCGGTCAGCCTGCGCCTGCTTATGGGGAAGGAGCCGGAGTTCCTAATTACTCAGCAAGAAGAACTGATTATGTTCCGCCAGCAGATCCGGTTCAACAGGCTTATCAAGCTGCTCAAATAAGAACCTACGGTGAATTTGGCAATCCGAATATGGGTGGGATGAGTATGGGTGGTTATAATTATGGTGGGATGGGTGGCATGATGGGTGGCTATAATCCCATGATGGGTGGTTATGGACCCGGTGGTATGATGTATGGCGGTTATAATCCTATGTTGTCTAGTGGCATGATGGGTGGCTATAATCCTATGATGGGAATGATGGGTGGCTATAATCCCATGATGATGGGTGGCATGGGATACGGTATGGGCATGGGTATGGGCATGGGTAATAATATGCAAATGACGGAAACCTATGGTCCTGGTGGAATGACGATGAGCAATTCACCAACGTGGGCACCAAGCCCTGGCGTAGCTGGCTTTGCTGGCGATACTAGTGCTTTGACCAGTGCGTTTATGCCAATCCTTAACTTTGGTTCTACCTTAGCCATGGCTTTAACTGGTAAAGGTGGTTACGGCATGGGGTATAATCCAATGATGATGGGTGGAATGTTCTAAAAAATATTCATTACTTAAACAATAATTTGGCTAAATAACATATAGGCTAAATCAAAAATAATTCTTAAAAAATGCGAAAGATAAACCTTAAATAAAGATTTATCTTTTTGCTTTCCTTGGGATCGCAAGCTAAATACGTATATAATGAAATTAGAATCAGTGAAGTAAATTACTTTTAAAATTTACATACTAAACGTAATATTAATGAGGTAATTAATATGTCTAAGTTTATATGCCTGTTAATTTTAATAATTTTTACTTGCGAAAATTTTTGCTTAGCTTCCAGTAATTTAAACTTAACTGAAAAAACAATTTTGCTTACTGGTTTAAATAGTCAAACCACTAAAAACGGGCAAACAGTCGAAGTTAAATTAAGCCAAAATCTTAATTTAAACGGTAAAGTAATTGCCAAAACCAATTCAATAATAATTGGTCATATTACTAAAATCGAACAGCCCAAACGCTTTATTCATTCTGAAGTTTCAGCTCATAGTTTCATGAAGCCAGGAGCTCGCATTTTTATTGAATTTAATAAAATCAAAGCTGGTAATAAAATAATTGCTATTGATGCTAAGCCATGCCCCAAAACTGTAATTGTTGAAAGTAAACAATATGCCATAAAAGTTGATAAAGACTCAAGTATTGTAAGTTCAACTCCAGGTGATGTAAAATCTAAAGTCGGACGCACTTCTATTCAGGTTGCATCTTGGATCGGTGCTCCATTTACGCCAATTATTGGTGGTATAGTTGGCGCTATTAAACCTAATGTAATGTTACCGGAGGCAACCGATACTAAAAGTAGAAAGCATCGCAGGCTTAAAGGTATGGCGGCCGGAGCCATTGCTGGTGTGCCTGGTGGGTTTTTAATTAATGACAGTGTGTTAAAAGGAAGGAATACTGTGCTAAAGTCAGGTAGTAAGCTTGAAATATTAATAACTAAAATTAATGACTGACATATAAAGTTTATTTAAAATACTCATAGTATAATAGAATTAATTATTTTAAGGATACATTACTAATGATAAAAACAATTTATTCTTTATTGGCAATTAGCATATTAACTATACTCAGTTCTTTAAATACTTTTGCTCAAACAAATACCAAAACATCATTAAATGATCAGGTTATACCTGCAGTTACTGAACAAATTTTAATTCCTGATGATAATACCTCCCCAAAAAATATAAACAATAACCGCAATTCATTAAACAATTCAATTATCGATGAGACGGCACTTAATCAAATCAATACTAATTTATTATCTCCAGAAAATCCTCTTTTAAGTGACCATACGATACTTAAAACTAGTACTAGTGTTATTGATCTATCCAATGACTACCCTCTGCCAATTAGCGGTAAAGAACTTAAAGAAAATTTTCAAGGCAGTAAAATTTATCAATATGACAATTCGCCAATTGGTTTAAGACAGCCTATCTTGTTTGTTCATGGTGGTGGTGGTGAACACCAGGAGTTGTTTCGTTGGGACAAATTAATTCCCTATTTGACCCAAAATCAAAATTTTCAAAAAAAATATAAAGTATATTTAATTAGATATGACAGCAAATTACTGTTATCGCAAATTATGCCGGAAATTAAAGAAGTAATTATAAAACTTTATGACAATACTGGAAAAAAACCACTTAGATTGGTAGCTTTAAGCATGGGAGGCAATGTTGCCCAAAGGCTATTAGCTGATACTCAAGTTGATCATATGATTGCTCAAGTATTTGCCATGGGTTCTCCGTTTCATGGATCTCCTTTGTTCTGTTCTGACTGGTTTTCTTATAGTCTTTATAAACGACATCATTTAGCAGCAGTAAAAGTTCTCGATAATGTTGAGTATAAAGAATATTTTAAATTTCATAAAAATTACCAAACTGATCTTGGCTGGGATGATGATGATAATGCTATGCCAATTACTAGTTCTTTTCACTCCAATCTGCCCTTAGGCCCCAAAGGTGTGTTAAATAGAAAAGAAGCTAACAACGGGCTTTCAGCTATTGTAAATGAGGATGCCTTGGATAAACAAAAAATAATCACTTATGCTGGCTATTTAATTAATCCTTATATTATAAATACACCTAATAAAGGTATTTTACATAAAATCCGCATTGGCTTATATCAATTCAAAACATTTTTAATTGCTCAAACTGCCAATGAATTAGCAGCTTTAAAATTATTAAATATGGAAATTGCTCAAATGGTAGCTAATAATCCTAATGATCAACAACAAAGTAAGTCTAAAGTAAATAAAGGGTATGAATATGGTTTAAATGATGGCATAACTCCAGTAAGTTCAGCCATATTTTTACCACCACATGCTCTTAAATCTTATCCTTTAGTTAATGAATCCGAACTTATCCATGTGTCTAAAGTTACTGATGTAAAAGTTGCTAGGGTTTTTCGTAATATTAATCATGTGACTTTTGTTGATGGTCCACCAAAACATGGCACGAAATATTTAGTTGATGAGCTTCATCCTAATGAGCCTAAACAAACAATATTTAATTGGATTTTAAATGAATTATTAAATACGTAGAAACATTTTTGTCTAATTTGACGTCTAATTTTATTAGTTGCTTGGTTCGCAGATTAAAAATGCGTTATAATTAAAATAAAATCAAGGTAGTAAAATGCATAAATATAAAATTTTTCAAATTATATTTTTAACAATTCTTTGCTTTGAATTTAGTGGTTTAAATTCTGTTTATGCTGCTAAACAAGTTATTAGCACTGGTATAGTTGAAGAGCGAGTTAAAGATCTTACTACCCAAATTCATTGGTATAAAAACCTTAAAGAAGCTGAAGCAATAGCTAAAGCCCAAAACAAAATGATTTTTTGGGTGCAAATGCTTGGTGATATTGATGGCGGTACGTGAAGTGCCGGAAATAGTTTGAGAGCCGTGTCGCTTTCAGTTGATCCTGCCTTTAGTGATTTAAAAGACAATTTTATTTGTGGTTATACTGATATTAAACACAAATGGTATTGTGGCAAATCAGGGAAACATGAAGTTGATAGTGTTGCAGTGGATACAAGTAATGGAGCTGGTCCGCATAATATTCAAATGTTTATGCTGTCAGCTGATGGTACTGTTTTAAACTGTTTACCAGGATACTGGTGTAGTCAAGATTTAAATCTTGAATTAGAGCTAGCCAGTGATTTAAATAAAGTTTGGTTAGATCCTAATTTATCGCAAGGCCAAAAAGATAAGATTTTTGTGCAAAAGCAATTAAACCATATTTTAGATCATCCGATGTCGATGATTCAACATAGTAAAATGCAAGGATTTGATCGTAACGCTGAATTTAAGAAAAATTATATTCCTGATACCGTAAGTAATCCGCAATTGTTTTTGGAGCAAGCTACAGGTCATATTAACAATAATTTTCGTAATGCAGCATTTAATAATAATGCTAACGCTATCCTAAATACGGATAATTCAGTTGACCCTTCTAGTTTAAGATTAACAAGGCTAAATCCAGTAACATTGTATCGACAAAGGCAAAAACAGGTAGATCCAATTTTTAAAACTACGGATGAAATATTTCATGAACGAATGGCAGCTAATCCATTTATATCCTTTGACCAATTTGATACTGGTTCTTTTGTTTCTTATGGAACTGATCATTATGATAAAGGTGAAAGTAAAATGGGGCCTAATGGTAATAAATTTACCGCTAAAAAAGCTGTAGGTAGCATTTTCCGCCAAGTGTTAAACCAAACACCTCTAGCGCCAGCTTATAGCTTATATCAATTTGGTAGCGGTAATAATCATTTTGTATCAGCAGAATCTAATTAATTTTTTTCTAATTCTTTTAGACTTTAATTAATTGCTTCATTGAAAATTTTATTGTTCCATTATTCTTATATCGCTTAAATAAAGTATTGACTTTTCGCGAAATTGTTTGCTCGATAACCAATTCGAAATATTTTATTTAGCTTTATTATGTGAATTTAATGGCTGACGACTAGCATCTTCAGTTTGGCGAATAGCATTATCAGCTTGTTTAGAAGCTTGTGCACTTAAATCTTTAGCTTCGTTGGCTAGACTTTTAGAATTGCGAGTCTGCTTTTTCGCATCACTAGTTTGAGAATTCGCAGCTTTAGCTAAATTTTTAGCATCACTATCTTGCGCCTTAGCCGCAGCACTTAACATTTGTGAATCATGACTTTTCTTTTTAGCATCTTGAAATTGATTATTAGGATTAAATTTTTTGCTTGCATCGATATTTAAATGTTTAGCATCTGCTTCATCATGCATTGAATCTTTGCTTAGATGTGTTGTATCCGATTGGCGATGATTAGAATCATTGGCTAAATGCTTTGAATCAGCCGATTGATGCTTTTTGTCAGCAGTTTCATGACTAGTATCACTGGCCTTATGCTTCATATCTAATTTTTGATGCTTAGCATCAATTGCATCATGCTTAGCATCAATGTTTTGATGTTTAACACTAAGAGTGTGATTAGCGTCAGCTTTTTTATGATTAGCGTCAGCCTCATCATGTTTAGAATCGTTTCTATGATGTTCAGCATCTTGTCGTTGATGTTCACTATCTGTATCGGCGTGATTATTATCAGCAGTTTTATGATTTGTATCAATACTACTATGATTTAAATCGGCAGTTTTATGTTTGGCATCAGCAGTTTTATGCTTTGAATCTAAACTGGCATGTCCTGAATCTGCACTTTCATGCTCAGTTTCAATACTTGCTGAATTAATTGCAATTAAAATATTGTTATTGTTTAGAAAAGTATCTTTTTGCTTCAAGCCAGCATCAACTTTTTGAGCTAAAACAACATTGTTGGAACTCAAGATTGGCAAATTATTTGCTAAAGCAATAACATTAGTAGATATAAATTGTAATCCAGCTGTTAAAGCTAATATTGATCTTAAATTATTTTTTTCCATTTTTGATACTTATCCTTTATTTTACTTACTTTTATATTTTTTTATCATAGCACTATTAACCAGTCGATGCTTCTTGAAAACTGAGTCTTAATAATATCTTCTGATTATTCTTAGTGGTTTATTACGATTAATTTAGTGGTCAATTCCGTTAAACAAGAATTTTACCGAAGAAATAAGCGACATAAACCATTTGCCCGGTTGTGAGCATATAACATTAGCATTTAAAATTATGATTTTTTAAAGCCATAAGAAAAATAAATCACTACACCAAAAACTAGGTAAATTAGATAATATATCCATACTTTAGCTTGTAAGCTTAGCAT
>JAKAZS010000035.1 GCA_021815785.1 bacterium | reverse complement strand
TGCCTTAGCGACAGTTGGTGGAGCCGCAGTTAGTCTTTTATCTGGTATGGGCAGTGGTATGATGATGGGAGGATATGGTTATCCGATGATGGGTGGTTATGGTATGGGTGGTTATGGTATGGGTGGTTATGGTATGGGTGGCATGGGTATGGGTGGTTATGGTATGGGTATGGGTGGTTTAGGCGGTGGTTATTATGGTGGTTATGGTGGTTGGTAAATTTTAATTTATACTTACTAAGGATTATATTTATATGAATAATTTTATTTGGGAGCCATCTGGTGACTATCTTAATTGTAAAGTAAAAAAATTTATGGAATTACATAAATTAGCCAGTATTGAGGATTTGATTCAAAAATCTATTGATGACAGTTCTTGGTTTTGGGAAAATGCTATGGAATTTATGGGATTTCAATGGCAGAAGAAATATTCTCAGCTAACCGACCCAAAGGATAACATAGCTTTTACAAAATGGTTTATTAATGGTGAATTAAATATTACCGCGAACTGCCTTGACTACCATGTTCAACCAGCTCAAGCTACAGATGTAAGACCAAGAGCTGGTGCTAATGCATTGGCTCTGATTTGGGAGAATGAAGCGGGGCAAGTTAAACAATTTACTTATAAAGAAATTAGTGTTTTGGCTGATAAAATAGCCAGAGCTCTCCTTTATCATGGCTATAAAATGGGCGATTCGGTGGCTATTTATATGCCAATGACGATAGAAATGATTGCCATATTTTTTGGTTGTCTAAAAGTTGGTGTTATTGTTATTCCCATTTTTAGTGGCTATGGTGCTCAGGCAATTGCGGCCCGTTTAAATGATGCTAAAGCTAAAGCGATTTTTACCGTAAATGCCAGCCATCGTAAAGGCAAATTAATTAATTTAAAAACTGAAACAGATGAAGCTATAGCAATTTCGCCTTCAATTAAACATTTAATTGTCGTAAATCACGTTCCTGAAGCCAAAACAAATTTAGATAATAAGACAAATATCTGGTTCGCTGATTTTATAAATGTACCGGATCAAGCAAGTATTAACATAAATATAAACACTAAAGCCGAACATGAAAGTCTCTACCTTTATACATCCGGAACTACAGGTGCACCTAAAGCCTGTGTTCATACTCATGCTGGAGCACTAGCTCAAATAAGTAAAGAACATGGATTTTGCTTTGATGTTAGTCTTGGTGATGTTTTCTTTTGGATTACTGATTTAGGCTGGATGATGGGTCCATGGAAAGTAATTGGAGCCTTGTTTTGGGGCGGTACGATTATGCTTTACGAAGGAGCGCCGAATCATCCTAACTCAAATCATCTTTTTAAAATTATTGAAAAATATAAGGTTAACATTTTAGGAATTAGCCCAACTTTAATTAGAACGCTTAAAGGCGCAAGCGATTTAAATATTGAAGAAATTGACTTGTCCAGCCTAAAATACCTAGGTGCAGCTGGCGAACCATTTGATGAAGATAGCTATATGTGGTTTTTTAACCATGTTGGTAAAGGCAAATGTCCAGTAGTTAATTTTTCAGGAGGAACAGAAGTTATTGGTGGCTTTTTAACACCGTATCCCCTGATACCCTGCAAACCCTGTTCATTAGGTTATCGTGGACTAGGCATGGATGCAACCGTTTTTGATGAAAACGGGCAGGAAGTTTTTAATACAGTTGGTCATCTTGTCTGCCGAAAACCAGCACCTTCAATGACAAAAGGTTTTTTAAATGCACAAGATCGCTATTTGGAAACTTACTTTAGCAAATTCCCGGGAGCCTGGTATCATGGCGACTGGGCAAAAATCGATGAAAATGGCTTTTGGTTTCTTTATGGGCGTTCGGATGATACTATTAAAATAGCCGGTAAACGCCTAGGTCCATCCGAAGTTGAAGCAATTTTAACTAATCATGAAAATGTAATCGAGGCGGCGGTAATTGGTGTACCTGATCCAATTAAAGGGGAAGCTATCGTTTGTTTTGTTGTGCTTAAAAATAAGGATTTAAACATTAATATTCAAAACGAATTAAATTATGCTTTAGCAGAACAACTGGGACATTCCTTTAGGCCTAAAGAAATTAATACAGTCAAGGCTCTACCCAAAACAAGGTCAGGAAAAATTGTCCGCAAAACAATTAAACAGAAGTATTTAGCGTATGAAAGTATTGATTTGTCCTCAATTGAAAACCCCGAGGCTCTTGAATACATTGTCCCTACTGTCAAAGTATAAATATAACTAATTTTTTAAAGTTGTTAAATAGGATAAATTTCAGATTAGAGTAGTTTCTTGTAATTTAAAAAATCTATTGAGTTTTTAAAATCAAGTAACAGGTTATCAAAAATAAATAAAAATAACTTAATAATTAAAGTTATTAGGTTTGTTTATATATACTCTCGGGCATATAATTAGATAAGTTGGGGTAAAACTAATCTTTAAGAAATTAATTCAACAAATAACCGTATTTCAGAAGTCATTTACTATTAGTCAAGGAGTTTACTCATGTCAAATCTCGATATTGGTTCAACGATGCAGAAATTACTCGAAGAATTTGATACGAAAGAAGCCTTAACCCGCGAAGAAATATCTTTAGTTCAACAAAACATCCAAGAATTAGAACGCCGCATTCTAGTAACCGAAGAAAGACTAAAAGTTATTAATCATGACAAGACAAAAATTTTATCGATTCATGATAAATACAAGAATTTAAGTTTCGCTAGATTAGATAATATCAATTTTAATCAAACTCCTTCAGCTAATACAATTACAGCAAATCAACTTAATGGGCCACAAATTCATGGCATTGCTAGTAATAGTGGGATTATAACAGGAAGTAATGAAGTGAAAAAATCACAAAGCAGATTAGATGCGCTAACTAATCTTAGTTTAAATTCCACTTCACAAGTAAGCCCAAGCATTAGTCAAACATCAATACCGGCATCACCACAACCTAATCCAATAAGCCCAAGCACTAGTCAAACATCAATACCGGCATCACCACAGCCTAATCCAATAAACTCAAGCACTAGTCAAACATCAATACCGGCATCACCACAGCCTAATCCAATAAACTCAAGCACTAGTCAAACAGCAATACCGGCATCACCACAACCTAATCCAATAGACTCAAGCACTAGTCAAACAGCAATACCGGCATCACCACAACCTAATCCAATAAGCCCAAGCATTAGTCAAACATCAATACCGGCATCACCACAACCTAATCCAATAAGCCCAAGCACTAGTCAAACATCAATACCGGCATCACCACAACCTCAACCTAGTCCAATAAACTCACGCACTAGTCAAACAGCAATACCGGCATCACCACAACCTCAATCTAGTCCAATAAACTCACGCACTAGTCAAACAGCAATACCGGCAACGCCCCAACCTCAATCAACTTCTAATATTGCTCCAACAACTAACTTTAATTTGAGTCCAGATCTAACCGCGCTTGACAATACTATTACTTCAACGCCACAGTCAAGTCCAACAGGCCATGATCAATCAGCTAATAGCAACAATCCTTTAAATGATGCAAATTTATTTTCCTTTGGGCAACAATTAGCTAATTCCTATTCCCAACCAGAAAACTCAACTTCATCAACTCAAAATCAGGTTAATCAAAATTCAACAGACATAAACTCATTAGCCGATGCTTTATCTGGAGCCATTGAATCAGTAACAAGTCCAGGTCAAGTAATAACACCAAGTACAACAACTCAGCCGGTTTCAACTGAAACTGCTAGTGATAAAAATAATTCTGGTGGAGAAGATTTATGGTTAGATTTTAATTATGAAAATGATGATAATAATGACAACAATAATGAAGAATCAAAAGAAGCAGCCAAAAGTATGGATGATGCATTAAGAGGATTGTTTAGATGATTTTTCCAATTAATAAATATTAGTCTTATCTTATTTTTTACAAAAAAGCTATAATTTCTTTTGCTAAATTGGTAATATATCTCTTGTATTTATATAAGAGGATAATATTTAATGAAACAAATTTCTTCGCATATGGCTGGTGTTGTCATTGACATCCTAGTAAGTCTTGGTGATAATATTTCCTCAGGAATGGAAATAGCAATTTTAGAATCAATGAAAATGCAATTACCCATTGAAGCTGAAATTGAAGGTATCGTTAAAGAAATAAAAGTCAGTAAAGGCGACTTCGTTAATGAAGGCGAACCAGTACTTATTTTAGAATAAAAATCAGCTTTAACTTGAAAAATTAAAACTTAGGACTTAAGCTACAGAGAATCTAGCGTTATGAGTAAACAAGAAACGGTAAAAATTGTTGAAGTTGGACCACGTGATGGGCTCCAAAATGAAACGGGCATTATTACAACGGCAGACAAGGCAAAATTAATTTATGCTTTAGTGAGTTCTGGTATCACAAATATTGAAATTACTTCATTTGTTAGCCCTAAGTGGATTCCGCAGCTAGCTGATGGGCTTGAACTGGCGCAAATCCTGAACTTGCCAAATTTTGTCACCACTACCGCTTTAGTACCAAATCTTAAAGGATATGAGTCGGCTAAATTGGCTCATTTACCAGAAATATCCTTATTTATGTCAGCCACTCAAAGTCATAGTAAAAAAAACATTAACAAATCTATTGAAGAAGCTTTAATTTTAATTAAAGAACTGACTCAAATAGCTCAAGCTGACCAGAAATTTATTCGCTGCTATATTTCTTGTGCTTTTTTCTGCCCTTATGAAGGGTATGTAGACTTTGCTAATGTCATAAAACTAATTATAAAGCTTGTTGAGATGGGTATAGATGAAATTTCAATCGGTGATACCATTGGCTATGCCACCCCAAAAAATGTTAAAGATCTGCTCAAACCACTAGGAACAATGCTAGACACCAAAAAAATCGCTATGCATTTTCATGATACCTACGGTATGGCCTTAAGCAATGTCTATGCATCGCTTGAAGAGAATATCCGTATTTTTGATTCAAGTATTGGCGGCATGGGTGGTTGTCCATATGCACCTGGCGCTAGTGGAAATTTGGCTAGTGAAGATTTAGTCTATTTATTACACGGATTAGGGTTTAATACCGGTATCAATATCGACAAACTCGTTGAAGCTGGTAGCTTAGCCCAGACTATTATTAAGAAAAAATTACCTAGTAAATATTTACAAGCAAGTCTAGCCAAATGTCTTAACGTACAGGAGATAAAATAATTATGGAATCTAAAGAATTAGTATTTGAAAAAGAAGGCCAGATTGCCTGGCTTAAACTTAATCGACCAGATAAACTTAACAGTTTAAATAAACCTCTTCTCGAAGCCTTACTGGCAGCCTGTGAAACCATAAAACAAGATAAATCAATTAGAATTGCAATTATTATTGGTTCCGGAGGCAGAGCCTTTTGTGCTGGTGCCGATCTATCTGAGCGCAAAGGAATGACTGAAGCTCAAGTTATTGAATATCATACTCTAATTCAAAAAACCTTTCAGACTATTGATGAATTACCAATACCAACTATAGCTGCCTTAAATAGCTCAGCCTTTGGTGGCGGCGTTGAACTAGCCTTAAGTTGTGATTTAAGAATTATGGTTGAAGACTCGATCTTTAAGCTAACTGAGGTAAGACTAGGAATTATCCCCGGTGCTGGTGGTACCCAACGCTTACCCAGACTAATTGGTAAATCTAGGGCTAAAGAAATGATTTTAACTACTAAAGCTCTAACCGCTAAAGAAGCACATGAAATTGGTCTAGTCCACAGGATTATCCCTGGCATTGATTTTGGTGATGATAGATTTCATTTTGGTTTAACCAATAATGTTCGATCTTGGGCTAAAGAAATCATTCAGGCTGCACCATTATCCCTAGAGCAAGCCAAGTATGCAATTGACAATGGATATGATTGTGATTTAAATTCTGGTTTAGCGATTGAAACTGAAGCCTATTTAAAATTATTAAATACTGAAGATAGACTCGAAGGCTTAAAGGCCTTTGCCGAAAAACGTGAACCAGTTTATCAAGGAAAGTAATAATGGTAAATAATAATTACCCACTATCTATAACTGCTGCTATAATTTGTGAAGATAGTATAGCCGATGAAAGTAAATTACAGCCTTATGAAAGTAAAGCTGATGTGATTAAATTGTTTCACAGTTTAAAAGAATATTTTGTTGAAGTCTTTATTATTACTTCTAATCCGAAAAAGTATGAAGATATTGGGGTTGATATTGTCAGAGAGATTCTTCCCGGGCGGGGGCCATTGGGTAGTATTGTTTCAAGCCTCTTGGTTGCATCATGTGATTACATTTTCGTCCTACCCAATGATCTAAAACCAATTACCAAAGATATCCTTGATGATTTTCTTAAGCATATTAAAGATAATGATATTTTATATCTAAGTACGGATAATAAGATTGAACCAAAATTTGCTATCTATTCAAAGGAATCACTTAATTACCTTGAAGAAGCTTTATTTGACAGTACTTTAACTTTAAGTTCAATTTATGAAGTATGCTCAAGAAATCTTAAAATTGATACCATTAATTTAAAACAAAATGTATTTGCAAAATAATTAAAATAATAACATTTAACTTCAAGTATTTAGTAAAAATAGTATAAAATAATTTCAAATTAATGCAAACTCAACATTAGCGGCAATTTACCATGAATGAGCTCTTGCTTAACCAGTACTTCAGCTAAAGCCTGCATAGCCAATCGACTTGGATCAAGGCAACACAATACCATATTGGCACCAGTAAATTTTTCAATACCAAAAGGAACATCAACTACTATTATATAAAGATTTTTACATAAATCTTGAATATTATTAACTAGTTTTAACTGATTTTGATTGAGTATTGGTCTGTACAAAACCAATAAAATATTTTGATTTGAACTTAACCGTGTTAATTTTTTCAAAGTACTATTATTAAGATCACATTTATAAAATTCGGTCTTAAATGAATATGTTTTAAATTGCTTAACCATATCATCAAGATTAAAATTATAGCGATGGTGGGTAGGAATATAAAGAAAATCAATTGACTGTAAATCAACTAATTCACCTTTAACTAAACATAAACCACTTTTAGCAGAGTCAAGATTAATTTGATAGTGTTTTTGCAAGGTATTGCTGTTAATTAGACTAAAAGCACTTTGCCGATTAGGTTTAAAACAAGTTTCAATTTTGGTCAGGGATTTATCGAGCATTTCAATTAACTCTTGACTGAAAGCAATTTTTATATTCAGATAACTATTAACCGCACAAACAGTATCAATATCATCACACAACATCAAATAGTTAGCGCCAGCCTTAAACGCTTCAAAACAGGCCTCATTAATGCCATAGTTTTGTTTAATTGCCCCCATCGCCATATCATCAGTAAAAATAATTCCATTAAAATTTAACTTGTATAACAAATAATCATATACAGCTTTTGAAATTGAAGCTGGCTTCTTTTGAGGATCGATAGCAACGGTCCAGACATGTGCCATCATAATTCCATCGGCTAGGCTAGCTAATTTGGTATAGGGATACAAATCTGTTTTCAAAAGCTCCCCAATATTATGAGGGTTTACCGCTAAGTCTAAATGTGAATCTTCAACCGTACTGCCATGACCAGGAAAATGTTTGACTACAGTTAAAATATTATATTTACGAGCAATTTCTAGATATTTCCCCGCATAGTGACAAACCGTATCTGGATCATCACTATAAGCTCTCGTTCCAATAATTGGATTAAGAATACTAGTAACGACGTCAAGTACTGGAGCTAAAATACAATTAATACCAATTTGACACAATTCGCTTAATACTACATCAATAACTTTAGCAAACGCTTCAGGATCGCAAGCTGCACTTAATGACATTGCTGAAGGAATTGGTGTCAGAACTTCAAAAAAACGATCAACAGCTCCACCTTCTTGATCACAAGCAATAATAGGATAATGATGAGAATTCTTATATATATCCTGGATTAAGTTAAATAACTGTTCCTGGCTTTGAACATTATCCTGAAATAAAACCACACCACCTACAACACCCTTATTTAAAGCGGTTTTCAGTTTTTGATCCAATTTAATTCCACTAACCCTTGCCAGGATAGTTTTACCAATACTTGTAGTTAAGTCTTTCAAAAATACAATCCTAAAATGAATTTAGCTGATAGCTTTAAAGTAAAATAGTTAAATTTTACGATTTTAATTATTTTACTTTAGAAAGCTTTCCTAGATGAGAATTTAAGGTATCAACTTTATCAAGATTTTCCCAAGGCAAATTAAGATCTTTGCGGCCAAAATGACCGTAAGCAGCTAAATTTTGATAAAAGCGGCCGTTATTAATTTGCGGCAATTGAGTTAATTTGAATTGCTGAATAATTGATTTTGGCCGCAAATCAAAAGTTTTTTCAATTAATTCCTTAATACTGGTTTCACTAATTACTCCGGTACCAAAAGTAGTCACATTAATGGCTATTGGTCGAGCGACACCAATAGCATAGGCTATTTGTACCTCACAATGGGTAGCTAGTTTTGCCGCTACGATATTTTTAGCTACATAACGGGCAGCATATGATGCAGAGCGATCAACTTTAGTTGGATCCTTTCCTGAGTAAGCACCACCGCCATGGCGAGCATATCCGCCATAAGTATCAACAATAATTTTACGGCCGGTTAAACCACTATCCCCACATGGTCCGCCAATAACAAAACGGCCAGCTGGATTAATTAAAATTTGCGTAAGCCTATCTGGTTTTAGAGTAAATGAAGTAAAGGCTTGATTAATTACGTGTTCTTTTAAATCGTTTTTAATAATTTCCTGAATTTTAGCATTATCGGTTTCACCATTAATGCAATCATCATGCTGTGTTGAAATAACAATTGAATATATTCGTTTAGGAATTCGATTTTCATATTCTACAGTAACCTGGGTTTTGCCATCTGGACCTAAATAAGGTAATTTCCCTTCTTTGCGAACATTACTTAATAATCGGGCAAGTTCATTAGCGCAAGCAATCGGCATCGGCATAAATTCTAGAGTTTCATTACAGGCATAGCCAAACATCATGCCTTGATCACCAGCACCAGTATCATCAAGACTATCAGAATTATGATCAACTTTATGTCTGATTTCTAAGGCATTATCCACTGCTGCAGCAATATCCGCTGATTGTTTATTAACATGAACTAAAACCTCTAAAGTATCAGCATCAAAACCAGACCCGTTTTTACCGGTATAACCGATTTCCTTAACAACTTTGCGAGCCAGACTTGGATAATCAACCTGACAATTACTAGTAACTTCACCAGTTAACAATACAAGCCCACGAGAGACCACACTTTCTAAGGCCACTCTGGCACCAGGGTCTTTCGCGAGGATATTATCCACAATAGCATCCGAAATTTGGTCACAAACCTTATCAGGATGACCTTCGGTAACAGATTCTGAGGTAAACAAATACGTATTTAACAATTTCCATACTCCTATACGAATAATTAGGACTAATATTTTACTAAAACTTCATAACTTATATATTGGTTAGCTTGAAATATGAATATACATTATATAAATTTAAAATTCTCAAACTTGATTTTTTGGGGAAAGCAATGATTCTAAATTTAGATTTTAAATTTAGGTCTTAATTTAAAATCGACATTTTACAAAATTTATTTTGATAAAATGATATTTTATTTAAGAATAATTCTATAATAATTTAATTAAAAGTGTCATGAACATCATTTTTATTTAAATTATCGCCGTTGCAAAGGGGTAGTATGGCCGTAATATATAGCCAAAAAACAGATCGTGAATTAGTCATCGCATGTCAAGCAAGGGATAGCGGAGCCTTTGAAGAATTAGTGCGCAGGCATCAAAAGACCGTATACCACCTTTTGTACCAATTGGCTCCAGATTGGACGGATACCGGGGATTTAGCGCAGGAAGTCTTTATTCGCGTCTGGCGTTCCATCAATAACTTGAGAAATCCAGCCGCGTTTAAAACCTGGCTTACCCAAATTGTAACAAATTTATTTTATGATGAATTAAGAAAACGACCTAAACGAATTGCGACAATATCCATGGATGATAATGAAGACTCAGATGGTTTGGCTAAGGCGAGTAAAGAGATTCCGGATAGTCACGTAAACCCTGATGAACAGGTTCTTAACCGCGAAATTTCAGTTGTAATTAGAGAAGCCATGGCAAAACTTCCGGAACAGTTTCGCGTGGCTATCGTCTTAAGAGAACTAGAAGGGTTAACGTACGAAGAAATTGCCGTTATCACCAAAACCGAAATGGGGACTGTAAAATCAAGAATTGCCAGGGCTAGAATGAAATTACAAGATTTGTTAACACCTTATATAAACAACTCAATTCAGGTAAAAGAAATTAAGACAACTTAAAGGTATATTGACTAATGAAAAATAATAACTGCCTTCATATTGATGATATTTCAGCATTATACGATAACCTACTCGAAAATAATGAACGTAATTTAGCGTACAGTCATTTATCAAACTGTAAGGAATGTTCTGGGCTTTTTAACGGTTTTAGTAAAACCAGTGCCACTATCCGTAAAGCTTTTGAAATTTCGGATAAAGCTATCGACATTTCGTTAGTTGAAAAGTTAAACTGTCACCAAGATATCTGTTCAGCAATAAACTATGATTTATCAGCCTTTATTGACAACGAATTGACTCAAGCTGCTCATGAAGGAATAAAATCACATTTAAAAACCTGTAAAAATTGTCTTAGCCAGTTTAATCAAATTCGTAATCTCAATCAAAGTATTCATAATGCCTTTAAATTGCCAACCAATTTAGAAATTAATTTATTAGCCACCCTTAAAGATAAATTAAATAATGACTGTAAACAGTTAGGAAGTGATTTTTCACCATATATAGACTTGTCCTTAAATGTTGGCCGTCATTATGAAATTACCCGTCATTTAATGACTTGCCCAAATTGTTCGAGCCAGATTAGTAAAATGATGGATTTAAGCAATCTCATAAAAGAAGAATATATTCCGAAACAAGAAATTGATTTATTGCCAAAAATTCAAGAAAAACTAAAGCTCAAAGTTGTCTCAGCGCAAGTTAAGAATCATGACAAGGCTAAACTTTTAAAATTTCCCCAGCTGGTAACAGCATCGGTTGCTAGTTTTGTTGTATTATTAATAGCTGGAACTAGCTTATTTTATTTTTCCAGTAAACCTGATGATATTCAACCCCAAACAGCTGAAAATTATTTGCTCGATTCCTCATTTTCGAACAACAACGATTATGACCAAGCCAAAAACTCCGAGGTGGTTTTATATGAACAGCCTTAAGATCGCCCTAATAATAATAATAATGCTACTTTTCAATCAAAGCGCATTGGCTTATGATGTTCAAAAATCAATGATTGACTGGTCTAAACTTAACCTTACTAGAGATCAAAGTCAGGCCATCGATGATCTTAATAATAAATGGCTTCATGACTACAATGAAATCCAACCATCAATTAAAGATGATCAACGTAAACTAACTGAATTACTAGGAGCTCATAATAGTGATCCGGTAGAAATAATGTCCGTGCAACAGTCTTTAGCGCATAAACGAGAAAAACTTAAAAATATAGCAATGGTAAATTATTTAAAAAAACGTCAAATTCTAACTGATACGCAAAAGCATGATTTAGACCTTATGGTTCGTGATGTAATAGCGCAAAAACAAAATAATAATTCAGCCAATGTTAATCTAGTTGGTTCGGATCGGATTCAGAATTTAATTGAACGTGTCCGCAATATTATGCCTTCAAATACACAACATTAATAAAAATTTATCTATGGAATCAATTTTAACTGACTTAATTTATAAAGCCTGTTTAGAGGTTCAAGACAAACATTATGTGAACTTTAACCTTAAAGAAACCAGTATTATTATTGAAAAACCTAAACTAGCAAGCCATGGTGATTTTTCTTGTGGTATTGCCTTTAAACTAGCTGGTCAGTTAAAAAAATCACCGTTAGAAATAGCTAAGCTTATCTATGAAACAATAGCCAAGCAAACTATTGGTAAATTACTTGAAGGCATTAGCGTAACAAGTCCTGGTTACCTTAATTTCACTGTAAGTAAATTATATCTTTACCAGATTTTAAAGGAAATTCTTGAGCAACCTAATAATTATGGACGCGGTCAAAATCAATCAAGTGTTTTAATTGAATACGTTTCAGCAAATCCAACTGGCCCATTACATATTGGTCATGCTCGAAATGCAGTATTTGGTAGTTGTCTCGCTAATTTGTTAAAATATGCGGGCTACCAAGTTGAAGAAGAATTTTACATCAATGATACCGGCCAGCAAATTATTAAATTAGGACAAAGTTTATTAGTATGTTATAAGCGACAACTAGGTCTGTCTAACTACAATTACGCTATCGATAGTTACCCCGAATGGCTATTGCTAGAACCAATCCAGCAAATAATTGAAGAGCATGACCAAGAATTAGTCAATCTTACTGACATTGAAATTAGTGATAAATTAGCCACTTTATTTATGGATATTACTATCAACAATCAAAAAGCCGAATTAAACAGCCTTAAAATAGAATTTAATACTTGGTATAGTGAAAAAACTTTGCATGATAGTGGCAAAATTAAAGATATGCTTAAACTGCTTGCTGCGAACAATCAGACTTATGAATCCGAAGGTGCTATATGGTTAAAATCTAAAGAATTAGGTGATGAACGGGATCGGGTTCTAGTCAAAAGCAATAACCATTTAACTTATTTAGCTACTGATGCTACCTATCATTTAGATAAATTCAAACGCGGTTTTGACTATATAATTAATATTTGGGGTAGTGATCACCATGGCCAAGTTCCTAGTTTAAAAGCTATTCTTAAAGCCTTAAACTGTGATATTAATAAATTTTCGGTAATTTTAACGCAAATGGTTAATTTATCCAAAAATGGTGAAATCGTTAGAATGTCAAAACGTATGGGTACAGTCATTACCCTCAAAGAAGTTATTGATGAAGTTGGTGCAGACGCCACCCGTTATTTCTTAATTGAATCCAGCCCTAATAATGCAGTAAATTTTGATTTGGAATTAGCTAAAAAAGCTTCTAGCGAAAATCCAGTTTTCTATATTCAATATGCTTATGCCAGAATGTCATCAATATTGCGCAAAGCCACTAACTTAAGCCCTGACTTTGATTTTTTTAATTTACCTAGTGAACAGATCTATTTAAAATGTAACAAAAAAAATACCCTTTTTGCACACTTATTTGACGATAATGGAGAAAATTATACTTTACATAAAAAAATAATCTTAAAATTAGCCAGTTTTAAAAATTTAATTACTGAAGCCAGCCAAAGTCAACAACCCCACAAGATTGCTCATTATGCTTACGATCTTGCTTGCGATTTGCAAAAATTTTATGAAACAGCCAAAGTTTTAAATATTGATGATTTAAATCAAAGCCTCGATCGATTATTATTTATCTTAGCAGTAAGAACTGTGTTAGCTAATTGTTTGATTATTTTAGGCTTAAATACGCCGGAAAAAATGTAATAAAAAAAAATAAAATTTTATCTAGTTCTATAGACTAATTATTTAATAAAAGGGTATGATAGAACTATATGAAAAAATTATAGGTTTAATCTAATGAATTATAATTGTAATTTTGAATTATCACAAGAAGAGTGCCTAGTCTTATTGACCAGTTTAAGACTGCTCGACAAACTGGTTATGGGAATGACCATTCATAATGAAAATCAAGATGAATTAATTCAAAATCTCATTACCAAAGTATCACAATCTTTACCGCAAAAAATGACTACAGTTTCTAAATCTCTTTCAAATGCGATTCTTGATTCATTGCTTACGATAATTTATGAAGAGTATCTCAAGAACGCCGACGTTCAAAATAAGGCACAAAGCCTAAATTTAAATTTTAGCGAAGATGATTTTCCGCCTATGTATTCAACTGATAGTACTTTACCTCAATTACAGTCAGCCTTAGTTAATCATGATCAAGTCAAAGTAGAATACTATAGCTTAGCCAAAGAATCAGTAGATAGCCTTGATTTAAATCCGCTAACCATTATAGCTGAAAATAATTTATGGAAAATGCTGGCCTTTTGTCATCAAAAAGCAGAAATTCTTAATTTCCGGATTGATCGCATTAAAAGTGTTGAAACCTGTAATCAAAAATTTAATATACCAATTAATTTTAATCTTGAAAGCAATAGCCAATATGCCTTTTATCACTAGAGCCCTAATTTTAAAATTTTGTTAGTTAATATCAATTAAACTTTAAAATGCAAATAAGGCCAATAATTTTTCGAACTATTTACTACTATTACCTATAATAAAAGTTGAGTTTATAAATTAGTCAATAACATAATAATATTTATTTTTTTGGTGCTATTGGCGCACCAAACTTTTGATAAAGCTCTTCGACTAAAATTTTTACGTCTGCGTCAGGAATGGGAGCCCCATAACTGGATTTCATTTTCAATACTTCCTTTTCCCACATATTTCGCGTTAAGGCCGGCTGGTCATTAAGATATTCGCAAGAATGACAGATCAAACAGTATTGGTTTAAGTGATTGGAACCAATACCAGTAAAAACCTTACTATCTTGGGGTAAGGTTATTTTTTCTGATTTTAAGGTTATTTTTGGCGATCCTGATATAGCTTTTAACGGTTCAGCTAGAATACTTAAAGAACAAAAGATTTGTAAACATAAAAAGCTCAAAGAACCATTAACCAATAGATGTTTCATTATTTAATCCCTTTAACTTGCCTTAATTGTTATGCGTTCAATGGCATTATACATATAACCACCATAATTCCAACATCCAAACATCGGCTGTTCTTCGTTGTCAGTATTAACGGCTTTTACCATTAAAGTATAATCCTTAGGTTTTTTAGGTGTAAAATTAATTTCCCATTTACGAAAACTATACTTGCCATAGTCGAAACCAAGCTTGGCTTCTTGCCAGCTTGAGCCAGCATCAGCCGAAAACATAACCCGAGCTAAGCCCGTATTACCACCAAAAGCAATACCACGAATAACCGTCAAGTGATTAACCTTTAATTTCGCACCATTTTTGATACCAGTAAAAAAAGAACGAGGATTCATTTTGTTTACTGGTACCATTTTACTACAAGTTGCATCAGGATCAACAAAACCAGTAGGTGTATCAGGAATTAGATAACTTTTAGCCATCCAATAATTTGTTCCGGGATGATTCATAACTTCAATTTCGGTCAACATTTTAACCCAATAAGTTGAATACCAGCCAGGCACCACAAGCCTAACCGGAAAGCCATTAAGAACCGGTAAAGATTCATGATTCATGGCATAGGCTGCCATAACTTCACCATCTAGAGCATGATCAAGCGTCAATACTTTTTCAAAACGCGTATGCGGCGGAAATGGCTCTATGCCAGTTTCTAGACTGCGAAAGGCTATATGCGTAGCACCAGATTTAATACCAGCTTTAGCAAGTAACACTTTGAGTGGCACTCCAGTCCAGATCGCATTGCCCATTGCCCCATGAGCCCACTGAGCTCCAGGAACCCGCGGTTCCACAAAACCGCGACTATTACCGGCGCACTGATTAACCGCCGCGATTTCAACTGGTTTAAAATCATGCATCAGTTCATTAAGAGATATCTCAATCGGATTAGCTACTTCACCAAAAATCCGGATTCGGTAAGATGTTACATCTACCGTAAGCGGAAAATCAGGCATATGCCAGCGTACATAAAATTTATCATTAGGTGTAAAAATATTATTTTCAAAAACTGACCAAGGTGTTTCTAATAATGGTGGGCGCATACGCTGAAGAATCAATTCACCTTTTTGCGGGAATGTTCCAGCTGGCACGATTTGACGGGATCCTTTAGCAAAAGGCAAGTTAATTACTGGAGCTGCTTTAGCCAATAGACGCTGAACCCCATATAAACCAGTTGTCGTTAGAAACGCTGACATCTGGATGAATTGGCGGCGATTGATGCGAGTAAGCAGATTATTCATTTTTCAAAATTCACCTGACAGAGAAGAGAATTAACTATTTAGACTAAATTAATTACTATTTTGCAAGAATTACAAATTATAAACAAATTAAATCTTGATAATTGTAAGAATTATTGCGCAAAGTTTCAAACTGTTCATAATCACAAGGGAAAAGAACGCTAAATAGGACAAACATTAAATTGGACGTAATAGCCCAGTTCGTAATACGCTAATCATAATCACAAAGAATGCAAAAAATAAATCCTTACCAATATTTTTTGCTCACATCAGCTAAAGAACTAAATTTGTCAGAATTTAACAATATAGCTGTCAAACCAACTTGGTTTTGTTTTGACTTAATTCTTTTTAACTTTTCGTAATTTCCCTAATGAATATATATCTAGTAAACGTTAAATTTAATTATTAATTAGATATTAAATATAAAAACGATGAAAGAAATTGCTAACCTGGCTCAGTCAAAAAAAGTGCATTTAAATGCCACCAGTCAATTCGTTACCACATTAGTTAAAGAAGCATTGTATTCAGGTATTCAAAGTCCAGTTTTGGGTATTAGTCAGATAGTTGACAAAGTAGCTAAGACTAATTTATCACATGAATTAGCGATATTACCAATGCCAAAACCAGCTAAACTGGGTACAACAAAATGGCTAGCCCAGACTATTGGTCAAGGGATAGGCATGATTCTGCCTTTTTGCGTAAGCAAAGCTATCGTAAACCCTATATTTAAAACCAATTTAAGCGAAAATCTGGCACTACAATCTCTACCCGTATCTGAATCTATTGCTAGTGGGGCAGTTTATGGTGGACTCTTTCAAAGAGTCAATAATCAGGACTCCAATCAAAAATTTATTACCGACCGATTATTTAATTCATTTAGTTCAGCAGCCTTATTTGGCTCTATGACAGCAATGGGAAACGGCTTAGAAAAATTAGCCAATAGTAGTATTATTAGCCAAGCTTTACTTAAAACTACTTTAAATAACCCGGTTTCGGTGTCTGTTATCCCAGGCATTATTGCTGGTGGAATAACCAGTGAAGGCAATTCCCTGTATTATAATCATAAACTAGCAAGTTCACAGGAATTGCTTAATTCGAGTCTATCCTATGCTGTTTTAGGTGGTCTGTTTGGTAGCCTAGCTTTAATCCGTAAACCTGTTCAGTTAGAGTCTTTAAAAAATTCAGATTTGTCTTTAAAAAATATTACGGAACATAAATTAGCTGAATCACAAGACACAAGTCTAATTTCATCGGCCAATACCGCCATTTTAGATTCAGAGTCTAAAAACGCCTTAGCATTATTAGAATCGTATAAAACGATGAGTCCTGAAGCTTTAAAGGCAACTAATCTAAATAACTTAACTTATCGAGAAGCTAAAACTCTGTTAATACTTAAAGACAATTTCAACGACGAGGCTGCTCAATTATATAAAATTTTTGAGAATAAGTCTTTGTACACTGAAGCCATGGCTCGTCATGTTTGGTATAATGTGCCTAAAGATATTAGTGAAACAGATTATCAGCAAATATTTACGCCACCAACAAACTTATCGACCGAAGCCAAGGAAACTATAAATTTAATTGACCAATATAAAAATCTAAGCCTTGCCGAATTAAAAGAAATGGCGCCATTAGGTTACACCTTTAATGAAGTTAAGGCCATAATGGCTTTAAGCAAAGAATGGCCTTTGGGAAGCGATCTTTTTACAACTCTGTTAAGTAATCGGTCTAAAGCCGCTTATTTGTTTATTGGCAATATTAACAGCAATAATTTTAAAGATAATGAAGAAGCTTTTATAGCTCAATTACAATATACAAATTTAATTGCCGCTCAAGTAGATGTTTTTGGTGGTATTGATCAATATAGCGACATTGAAAAAGCAGTTAAATATCGAGAAAACATAAATGATCCCGATATTATCTTTAAAAATTTTGAAGAAGCCAAAGCCTTTATAAAACTGTTTGACAGTTTAAATCCTCTAAGTAATTGGCTATATGATGAATTAAACCCTAAAGTAAAAACTGTTCAAGAATTAACTCGGCTAAACATAGCTAATAATTTAACTAATGCGCAAGCAATCGCTTTATATAATCACTATGAATTTAATCCGCAGGAAATTCGCAATTTAGCTAATTCGGACTCTTTCACTAAACATTTGGATGGTTGGCTTAGTGATTATACATTACCTAGTGAATTAGCCTTAAAATTAAGTGCTTATCCTTATGAAAAACGCATTATTGCAAGCCTAATCTGGCCACAAATAAAAACCCAATATAATTTAACTAATACAGATATAACTAATTTTACAACTTTACCGAACAAAGAAATTATCCTTAATCATTTCAACCAAGAATTAGGCAATCTTGAATCACAAAATCGCCATCTAACCATAAACAGCTTAACCGACACCACGGCCTTACCCTTAGCAATCAAAGCAATTCACCGTGATGTTTTAAGCAATGATGAAAATAATCATTTAACTATTGCTTTAGAACAAATTAAAGAGCCTTTTAAACTCATATCCAGGATTAAACCTATTATATTTAAGCAAGCCTTAGAATTTGTTCACGAAAATTCTAAAACTGGGGATATTCATTCAAAGGCTTTATCAGCTTTAAAACTTAGTTTAATCTTTGGCAAGTCTTGGCCAAATTGGCTAAAGTCTCAAGAAAAATTAGGCTTTAGTATTACTGAAGCAACCGAATATTTGCCATCTGAAAAATTATACTTAAAAAATAATTTAGGCGAATTTTTATTAAAAAATGCCCAACGTAAAAATTCTGACTTGCAATCAATAGCTGATAATTTTAACAATTTACCTGAAGAAATACAAAAATTACCGTTTAATGACATATTAACTTATACACTAGCGAATAAATACCCTCAAGCTTTGGATCCACAATTTGCCTATGAATCCGCCCGATCTCGAGTCGAACTTAATGACTATTTGAACTTTGAAAACAGATACTTAGCTTCATTAAAAACCCCATCACCATTTCCAACCCATCAAACCTGGCAAGATAATGGTTTGAATGGTTATTTTTTACCCAGAAATGACCCTCGCGGTTTATTTTTAGGATTTCACAGTAATAGCTGTCAACATCCTAATGGCAGTGCTTGGACCAGTGCCTGGTACGGACAGGAAAGCCCTAATTCAGGTTTTTTTGTGGTAACCGATAAGACTGGTGAAATTGTTGCTCAATCTTGGGCTGTAGTAACCGAGAACCATGGCTTATTACTGGATAATATTGAAGCTAAAGGAATTAATAAATTAGCCAGTAGTGTTACTAATATTTATAAAATGATGGGTAAGAGTTTATTAAGCCAATACCCATTAATTACTATAGGAACAAGTCATAGCGATTTAAATTTAGACGAATTTAAACCGGCTAATGGTCAAACCCTTAAATTGCCCCATGATTTTTCAGGCTACACGGATTCATTAAATCAAGTTATCCTAGCTCAAGAACCTAAAATACCCTTGGCCGATTTAATTACGCCAGCTCTTTATACCAGAGGCGCCTTAAATATTGATACTTATGAAATGGAAAAAATAGCTAAACAAAGATATCCTGAAGGCTGGAAATTTATCCCTTGGAATAATAAAAAATCTCAAGGCCTGATTCTGGAAACACCCCAAACCGGTATCCTTGGTTATTCGATATATGAACCTAAAGATCATTACATTAGTGATCTTGCCATTAGTTCCCAAGCACCAAAAGTTGGAGCCTGGTATTTATTAAATGATTTAGCCAAAAAATTAACGGACATATCTGATACGTGGCAGGCCGACTTAAGAGAAAGTACGTCTTATAGATTACTTAAGTCGGCCCAAAAGACTAAACGCCTAGAATTTTTAAGTGATACTATCAATGAAAATACAATGGATGGAGAAAATATGCATAAAGTTAAGTTTAAATTTCTGCCTTAATTTTTCTAAACATAAATTATTAATTGGACAAAGCCATCCCAGCATGGCGATCCCTTAATAACGCTAAGTATCAATTATTGTATAAGCTTATTGCCGCATTTGAACTTCAAGCTTTTTTGTAGCGTTAGATTAGAAACTCAATCCTGGGAACAACTTGCCCATTAAGCTAAAACTTACACACAGCATATGAATTCAACGTGTTTAACGATAAAAGACTCAATTCATATAAATTGTCTTTGTAACAGTTAGAGATTAAAATATATTTAACAACATAATATTAGCTATAATAAATTTATCAGTTATTAAATGTTATCGATAGTGTTTGAGCAACTGTAATTAATTGGAGCCAAACATGTCTATTATAAATTTTACAGATAATATCTGGTCATACGTTTTTTTATTTTTATTATTTTATCTTTATCACGGTATTGGTATTACCCTTGGTTATCATCGACTACTTAGCCATAAAAGTATCGAATTACCTAAATGGCTTACTTATTTCATTGTTCTGGGTGGATACCTATCCTTTATGGGGTCACCGATTGTTTGGGTAGCCATCCACCGACTTCATCATCAACAAACTGATTTGGCGAAAGATCCACATTCACCTAAACACGGTTATCTACATTCTTTTATGGGCTGGATGTTTCACATATCGAAATATCAAACTGATGCTGAAATTAAAAGCCAAACTAAAGATTTATGCCAAGACCCAGTATGGAATTTTTTGGGCACCAGTAATAGTTATCACCAAGGTTTATTATGTTTGTTTTTCACAGTTTTGTACCGTGTATTACTTTTTATTGTGGGTGGCTTAAATTTAGTAATTATTAATTTACTGGCTTGCACCATGGTATTTATTAGTACGCAAATGGTTAATGTGATTTGTCATAAGCCTGGATTGGGTTACAAAAATTATCCAACTAAAGATGATAGTTCAAATGTATGGTGGGTAGGCCTCCTCGCTTTAGGCGAAGGCTGGCACAATAACCATCATTGGACCCCTAAAAGGGCTAGACATGGAATTAAATGGTATGAATTTGATTTTACTTATCTTACGATGTTAGTTTTGGCAAAAATTGGCTTAGCTAAAGCTATTTTTACAACTGAAAAAAACAGTTCTCTTTAACCTTGTAATCCCCAACAATGGAATTACTGGCTTTGATCAAATTAATGTATTTAAAAAATTATTGATACCGTAGCAATAAATATAAGATAAACATTTTGGTAAAGAGCTTCAACTGCTACCTACTGTTTCATCATGGTAAAATATGCAATGCAATGATAAATGCCTTTTGGTAAAGAGCTTCAACTGCTACCTACTGTTTCAGCATGGCAAAATATGCAATGATAAATGCCCTTTGGTAAAGAGCTTACATCATTGGCATGCGTAAGTCTTCACCAAGTTCAATTTTTAATTCATCACCCGGTCTAACTTCAACTTTCTTACCTTTTTTGGCCAAGAAAATAGCCACACCAATAGCTGCACCAACGCCTACGCCAATAAGTGCTCCGCCACCTTTACCAATTGAACTGCTTGCCGAACTACCAGCCAAATAACCGATGCCTAAACCTAAAGCCGCTGGAACTACAACCATCGAACTACAGATTGCGACATCTTTTAAACCACGACGAGCGTGAACAATACCGCCACGAGCAACTAAATTAGCGACAATTGGTATTTGACGATTATCGGGTGTAGTTACCGAATCAAATTTTAAAGCTACCGAGCCGGATCGATTAAGGTGTTTGGGTGGATTTAGCTTAGCAATACGACCACGAATAATCGATCCAGCTGGAACCGCAACCTGTCCATCTATATCTAAATCTTCAGCAGTCCGAGCTGAAAATTCATCGCTTTCCTGAGATGTATCGCTATCTACAGCAGTATCCATAATTATCGGAATTTTCGTACCAACCGGGACAACTCTTACATAACCTTGCAATACTTTATTAGCAATTTTCGTTTTATCACTGTCAGAACTCGCCATATCATCAGTACTGTCAGCATCAGCATTTTTAGCCAGATCTTTATCAGGATCAGCTGACTCGGTACTAACCGTATCATCTGAACTAGGTTTTAAGCTTTTTGCCGTATTTTCTTCGCCATCATTACTTTTAGATTCGGCAGAATTTTCAGAACTTACTTTACTATTAGAGTCAGTAGAAGCTGTTGCGGAATTTTCAGCACGAGGTTTTAGTTTGGAGTCTGTACTAGGCTCTGGATTGTCACTAACAGCAGCCGAACTAACATCACTACTTTTAGTTTGATCATTTTTAGAATTACTTTCGCCAACATTATTATCAGTTACCGAATTATCACTCATCGGTTCTTCTTTAAATAAATTAGGTGGCTTTGCTTGAGTATTATTTGACCCGGGGTCGCTAGTGACATCTTCACTAGCATCCGGTTGGTAAACCTTAAAATTAAGCTCATTATTTTTACTAGCCTGAGCCATTACTAAAACTGGTGAATTAGTTAAAAATAAGCTTAATGCTAAAAAGATTAACACTGGTTTTTTAAAACTCATTTTTTTTCCCTCGATCAAAGCGATTCCGTTAATGAATATAAATTTAAGCATCTTGATTGATTTTATAATTATCAGTTCTAAGCAGTCAAGTAGCTTTGGTAAAATCAGTCTAGCATGCTTAAACAAATAATCAAATTAAGAGATTTTGAGAAATCAATAGGAAATATTAATTTTACTAAATTAATTTAATTTGATATATATTAAAGGTTGATAAGACGTCAAAAAAATGTAATTTTTAATACATTTACTTGTATTTTTTTTGTGAATTTACCTGTTTAATGTTTATTTTTTTCTAATAATTTATTTTTTTAATATTCTTTACATCTGTTAATTAATTTTTTTTAAAATTCTGATACAATTAAATATGTGAGGTTTTACTAGTGCTAAAGTGCCATATTTGCCAAGTTTTAAATGAAGATGATGCTAGATTCTGTCTTGAATGTGGTCAAAGGTTTGTTAAGGCAACCAATAATAATTTACCGGCGTTTCCAGTTGAAAATACTAGTGTCAGCCCCAACAATCCAACCGAAAACGCCAATCAACCCAAATCATTATGGACTCAAGAAGATTTTGATAACGATGACAATTTAAAGAATCAAAAAATTGATTTCACCAAAGAATCTACTTATAATGAAAACTTAAACAAATTAGATCAGCATTTTCAAGCTAAGGACAATATGAATAACTTTAACAACTCTAATGATGATAATTTAACAAATCCAAAATCTCCAAAATTAAACTTCATTCTCCTTTACTTGGTAATGATGATGATGATGATGATTATCCTAATATGCCAAATACTAGAACTAATTTTAGCGGTAAACAAAAACTTCATTCTCCTTTACTTGGCAATGACGATGATGATGATTACCCAAATATACCTAATAATAAAACCAATTTTAGTGGTAAGCAAAAATTACATTCGCCTTTACTAGGTAATGACGATAATGATGATTACCCCAATAAATCTAATAATAAAACCAATTTTAGCGGTAAGCAAAAATTACATTCACCTTTACTTGGTAATGACGATGAGGATGATTATCAAAATGCCGCTAATAATAAAACTAATTTTAGCGGTAAACAAAAACTTCATTCACCTTTGCTTGGCAATGACGATGATGATTACCAAAATGCATCTAATAATAAAACCAATTTTAGCGGTAAACAAAAACTTCATTCACCTTTGCTTGGTAATGACGATGACGATTACCAAAATGTATCTAATAATAAAACCAATTTTAGCGGTAAACAAAAACTTCATTCGCCTTTGCTTGGTAATGACGATGACGATTACCAAAATGTATCTAATAATAAAACCAATTTTAGCGGTAAACAAAAACTTCATTCGCCTTTACTTGGTAATGATGATAATGATGATTATGCATATTCTGGTCAACGCAATAATTTAAATAATAAATCGAAGCTAAATTCGCCCTTATTACGAAATAATAATGCCGAAAATGCTTATGAGGATGAACCGGTTTTTGAAGAAATTAACGACCCTAACGTTTTAAGGTCACCACTTCTTTTATCAAAAATTCATACTAACGAAACTAAACAAACCTCAACTAATTTAAACAAGGTAAATTCTCAAAACAATCTTGATTTAGGAAAAATCCAAACACCTAAACCGCAAATTGATAATTACAATGCTGGACAATTAAATCCAGAAATTATTAATTCTAGCAAACCAGGAAATACTGGTACTTCAGACCGAATATCAACAGCGCAAACTAACCCCCAAATTACCAGACCTGGTTTTAGTGAACCCGAATATAATACCAAATTAATTAAACCTGATTCATCCCCTAAAACTAATATCAACCTGCCACTTAGTTCTGCAAGCGGAAAAACTAGTCAAACATTACCATCAGCTAATTTATCCCAAATTGCTAATGAAGTTGAGGCTGAAATCGATAATTCAAAAAATTATCGATCAAGAACGACAAAGCCGCCAAAAATAGATAACTATCCCGACAAAACAACAAATCAAAGTTTAAAAATAAACCGAACCTTATTTGTAATGATTTTTATAGCGCTCCTGGCAAAATTAGGTTATATTATTTTAACTTTTATTCAACAACCAGCTAGCTTAAATACCTTATTTATAATTAATGAATTTGCTCAATTACTATTATTTTCAAGCTGTTTAATGGCCATAAACACTTTGAGCAAATAACTATTAATTTTTATTAAACCACCCTGTTCAATACTTGAATTTACAGAATTAATGACCAGTACGGGAAACACCTTAAATATGCCTTATTTGACAAATTCTACCAGTTGTCAAATAATACTTTAAGAGTTATCAATTAAAGAAAATTTTTAACCAACTGTATAAATAATGAACACCGAAAGAATCATCATACTTTTTAAAATCAAGGTTAGCTATCTAGAAATAATTTAACAATAACATGAGCAAAAAAATTCCCGCATCATTAATAAGCCTATATACGATCCTGTTAATTCTCGAACAGTCAAATTTTTATAATTCATATGCGGCCATATTGCCAGCTTCAAAAAAAATATCCTTTGATACCCCATCATATGAAAAACTCGATCAAGGTTCAGGACCACAAACCAATGACAATGTTTCCATAGATCGTAATCTACTGCTCAACCCCACAAATAATTCAGCTGATTTAAAGCCAACGACTAATAATATACCTCCAGCAGCCGATCAGCCTGATTCCAACATACTGCCTACAGCTATGGCAATTAATGGTAATGCCTTAAATGATTTAAAACCCTTAAAGTTAATTGATTCAATTAATGAAAAAAGCTTGTCCAAAGAATCTCTGCCAGAAAATGGTCTGTTAAAATCAACAGTTTGTGCTACTGGCTATGTTCCTAAGGATCCGTTAGCAACAGCTAACGTATCCGAAATACCGACTAGTATATTGGGTCATAAAAAGAAACCTAATCAAACGATTTTAGAACAGGCTAAACAGGTAAGTGCAATGCCGTTACCATTACTTGAATCAGCGGAAGAAACCGATAAAAAAATTGACACCATAATTGATTCCGAACGCGAAGAATTATCACAGCTTTGGGAATCTACATTAACTCGCTCTCCTGATGTCCAATTTGTTATTCAAAAACTTATGCCAAGCAATAATAAATCTGGACATGCAACGACAATTCTCATGCGGATGCTTAGTACCGCCATGTTTGGCGCTATGGGCGCCGTTACCATGATGTCACCTAGTATTGGCACTTATGCGGCCAGCAGTATGGGTGGTAGCATGGTTATGAATTTACTCCAGCTTCAGGAAGGGAAAAATGCTAAAAAAGCAAAATTAAGCCAGACTGAGGCTATTATGCTCTATAATATGATTAGAGCTAATGCTGATAGATTGGTTGACTGTTTTCGCAATTACAAGAAAAATCTCATCTGTCTAGATCGAGCCAATATTGATCTTACTGATTTACAGGCCATGGTATCAGATTCTCGATCAAATCAAGATAGCAGTAAACAGGTTGATATGGAATATACTTTGCGCAAAGCTCGTAGGGATGTTGATGCTCTTGCTGAAGAAGTAAGAAGATATCGCCAAAGTTTAGTTGATTTAGCTGGTACTGATGCTGTTTGCAAACTAGATAAACAGATTAATGATGAGCAAGTTGCCTTAAAAGATCCTAACGCACCAAATACTGTAAAAACAGCACAAACGGCTTCAGCCTTATAAAAATGTTTCTTAATAATAAAGATCGACTTTTAGTTATTGGCTTAATGGTATTATGCCTCATCAGTATACCTTTAAATAAAATGCAAATTTCTAATCAAGAAAATTGCGAGCCCACTTTTAATAACGCCAACAAAATTTCCCTAATAAGTTTAACCGGGATGATAGCTGATGACAGTGATAATGAATCGATTTTTGATTTTACCACTGGTGGTTCACCTTCAAAGGCTTTAAAACTCCTTAAAAAAGCTCTCAAAGACGATAAAATTAAAGCTGTGGTCTTAAAAATTAACAGTCCTGGCGGTACCGTGTCAATGTCGCAAACATTGGCAAAAAAAGTTGGCCAGTTAGTAAAAAAAGATAAATTAGTTGTAGTTAGCATGGGAGATATTGCTGCTTCTGGCGGTTATTATATTGCTAGTGCTGCCAATCGAATTTTTGCTGAGCCCGGAACACTTACAGGTTCTATTGGTGTAATCATGGATTTAATGAATTTTACCGGTATTAGTCAAAAACTAGGTATTTCAGCTAATGTAATCAAATCTGGCCCATATAAAGATATCGGCTCACCGTTTAGACCAATGACTCCAGCCGAACATAATATTTTACAAGGTATAGTTGACGATTCTTATAATCAATTTGTCCAGGCAGTGGCGTTGGGTCGCAATATGCCAACTGATAAAGTAAAGTTACTTGCTAACGGCTCGATATATACGGGTAAACAGGCTTTACAAAATCACCTTATTGATGAGATAGGTGACTGCGATGACGCAATTGATTATGCACAATCCTACTGCCAAAAAAAATACCATCTCAATGAAAAACTAAAAGTTGACAAAAATCACAACTCAATATTTTTAGATAGTCTTGAAACAAATATTAAAAGCCTAAAATTACCTTTAAACAGTAATTTTAATAATTTAAGCCTGGATTATAGCTATCTCTTAAATCGTTATAATCGTATTCCTTTATGGTTAATGCAATGAATAACATTATTCAAAATTTAAGTCAAAAATTCGAATTATTCTTAACGATGTTTGTGCTGACTCTAACCAAACCAAATCAATTATATAAATTAATATTTTATAGTAATTTTTACAAGAATGATGACTGTTTGATTTTGGCAACAATTAATTATTTAATTTGTTATTCAATACTGATAGTTTTAAATAATTATCTTAATGGTTTTATCTGGACAGTTATAGCATTTAGATTAGGGTTTATGATACTTTTACTATTTGTAAATAGTAAAAGTAAAATTCAAAAATCCAATTCGATGACCAGCTATTATTTAGCAAATTCTACAGTATTAATACCAATATATTTTACCGGGCCATTAACAATGGCTAATTCTGGTTTAGGCTGTATACTTTTATTTGGCCTGATTTTGCTGTTGTCCATCCAAGAATTTTTATTTTTAAAAGCATATAACTAGAGCCCAACCTATAAAATTATTTAATAATTAAAACTATTTTTTTAATTTTAAACAGTATTCATATAAGGATTTAAACTCATCATTGTTTTTCACAATGTTCGGAAAAGCTGGCATCATTCCTGTTCCATATTTAAGTTGATCAGCAAATAAATTTATATCTTTTAAGGCAGCTGAACCAATAATTGGTTTATTTGGATCTAATTTGTTTGTACCCAATAAATGACAAGAATAACAATTTTCTTTGTAAATTCCTTCGCCAGTCTTAGCTAAAGCCTTGTGCTGAACCAAAAATACACTTATGATAATAAACAAAGAGCTATATTGTAATTTCATAAAAACCTCAGCAAAGAATCAATACAATCACTATTTAATTAGTAATACTTTCCTCTAGTTTACAAACGTGCAGTTTATTGCGACCACGGCGAGAAATATTTGATTTAAGCCAGTCATAACGATCCTGCCGATCACTAAATATAATAATTTGATAATCCAACAAAAGATTTCTGGTTATAAACTCAATAAATTTTAAAAAGATCCCAATATCAGAATTACAAAACGGTTCAACAAGAATTAATGGTATACTATGATTCTTCGTAAGGTTTTTAAAAATTGCTAACCTTAAAATAAAATCAATCAACTCTAAATTTTCAATTGGTAAATTACGAATTTTGTCATCGTTAATTGAATATTTCAAACCATTAGAGTCGGTTATTTCAACATGTAAATGACTATCAAATGAAATATTTTGAATATTAAGATCATGTTCGAGATTTGGTAATTTATCACAAAAATAAGCCAATTCAACATTTAAAGCACTAGACCAATTTTTAAAATCCGGTTTACTTATTAACTGAACTTTTTCTTTAGCTAATTTAATAGCTGCAGTGAACTGAGTAATATGGACATATTTATTCAGATAATAATTTAATGAAAACTTTGATTCATTAAATTTTGAATCAAGCTCCTGCTTTCGGCTATTAATACCATGAACTAGTTTTTCTTTTTTATTCTTCAAATCAGCTAAAGATAGCTGACTAGAATCTTCTGATTTGGGAGAATTATTAAAACTATCAATCGTATCAATTTTAGTTTGCAAGTCATTGATTTTATGGTTTAAGTTACGACAAAGGCTTTCAATATTATTAATATCATCAAGCGTAATTTCAGGATGGAAATCTAATATATCATTCCAGGTCGTAATTACTTCAAATCTGTTTTTATAAGTAGCATAAGCATCTTCATAAGAGTTCAAATTTATTATATTAAACTGTGAAAAAATTTGAGCAAGTCTTTGGTTCGTTGAATTAATTGTATTAACAATTAAATTTCGTTCTTCATTAGCCCTATTGATACTGTCTTTTGAACTGTTTAGAACTTCATGATATAATTTGAATTCTTTAAAATTTTCAGTTAACTCATCTAAATATTGAACTGTTATATCTTGAAATTCAATCTTATTACTCTTTAAGATACTCGTAATTTTATTAATAGTATCTTTAATTCTTTCCTGTTTACTTACAATTAATGGAGAAAGTAAGTTAGTATTAGACTTAGAACCAATATTTTTTATATTAACTAGAGAATTGGAAAGTTTTTTTTGATTTTCGTCAATTAAAAGAATTTTTTTGTTAATAACTTCTTTACTAGAATATAAACTTTGTAATTCACTTTCAAGTTCGGTTCTTAGTTTAAGATTAGTCTTATTTTTAAGAAGTTTAATACTGGTAATAACCAACAAAATAAGACTAAGTAAAGCTACAGCTGGAAACAAAAGAACATTAGCATAACTAACATGATTAACAATTACTTGAAACAAAAAATAACTAATTGAAACTATAGCCACCAAACCACAGATAATTATGATCAATGGAAAAAACTTAATAAGAACTGATTTTTTATTTTGATTAAGTTTGTCCTGTATTTGAATTTCTTGTTGTTGAAGATTTAGAATCTGATTTTGGGCAGCTTTAAGAATTGCTTCATTGGCTTTAAGACTGTTTTTAACATCTAAGACAAAATCACTGTCAAATGTTGGAGCTAAACTACCAGTTGCATTATTTGCCAAACTTTCATTGTTTTGATTTTGCAATTCGCTCAATTCATTGTATAGAGTCTTTAAAACAATTGTATTAGTTGCTATTTCCATAATATCAGTTTCACTGATATTAGCATACTGTAAATTAGAAAATTTATTTATGTTATTATCATACTCACTTTTAGTTAAGTTTAATTCATTATCTAAATTGGCAACATCATTAAGACAATTACTTCTTTGCTGATTTAATTTTATCACTTCATCATCAATAATTTTGAGGACTTTATTGTCAATAATTATATCAGCCCAATTAATTTTAGAATTAAAAATTGAATTTTGAATAAACTCCAATTGTGTATACAATTCTTTCTTTTCAATTAAATCCTTTTGCAAAATAAAGAAATTTTGTTTTTGATCAATAATTTCAACTTTCTTAATTTCCTCACTCACAGCTAATAAGTCATTAATTAAAGGCTTTAGTTCAAGTTTAATATTTTGTAAATTACTTAACTGAACATTATAGTGTAAAATTTTAGCTTTGTATTCTGAAATAAGACTATTTAAATCTTTTTCAAATAATAAATCAGTATCATTTAATAATTGCAGCGGTTTATTGGCGTTAGCAGTATAATCCATAATGATATTGCGATAAAAATTAACATTAAGGCAATTCAATTTACTTTGATCAACATAGGCTGTTTTTAAAAATATTTCTTTATTCAATTCAGTTATTATTTGACCAATAATATTTTGCGAATTTGCAAATAAATTTGAGGTTGTTAAACCACTATATGGTGGTTCTAAAACCATAACTTTTGAATTATTAAAATCCCGAATTATTCTAATTTGCTTTTGATTAAGATTAATATCTAGAGATAAAACCGGTAAATTACTATTTGATTTTAACTGATTATTTAAATTGTGATTTTTGAAATTTTTATCAAAAAGAACTTGATATATAGATTCAGCAAGTAGTTCTTTATTTAATTCATTTTCAGCAACAACAATATTAATCTTATCCGACTGAAAATCGATACTCATTTGCTTAAAATCGCTGTAATTTTTTAGATTAATCGCTTCAATCCACATTGCAACCTCTGATTTTTTTATTATTTAAAGCATCTAACCCATAAAATAAAGCATCATCAAGAATAGCCATACTATCTAAAGGCCTTTTAAAGTTCTTTAAAATTGGAACTAACTCTTTATCAGTATTCACTAACGAATTTTTGAAATTTTCATCAATATCTTTTTTTATTCTTTTAATCTCTTCAATATATTTTAAATTTAAACTATTCTCAGCGTACTCTTGAGCTAAATAATCTGGTCGGGCTTCATTAATTATTTCACAATAAAAATATTCATTCAAAAAACTTTTAATTGGTTTCAAATAATCGCTTTCATTAAAATCATAATGACCATAAATCCTTAATAAAACCAGATCGGCTTCCTTATTCGCTTGAGCGTCGTTAAGCAAAGCTTCAATTTCATGAACGAGGTTTTGACTGCTTAAACTACTAACATCAGTTGATAAATGAATAATTTTTCGCCAAGAATCATAAATAGGCTTATGTTCTACTGTATAGGAGCCATTGTCACCAGATACCGTAACCAGACAAAAATTAGACAAATCATCAATAAATTTACTCGTTATATAGGTATTTGCTGAGCTTATCATATTAACACCAGTTGCATTGATAATTGGGTTTTCTAAATATGTTCCTAAAGCAATGTAATTATAATTTAACTGTTTAATAGATTCGCTGTCATAATTATATTTAAATTTCAAGTCATTTAAATAGCTATTACCATAATACTTACCGATAGGTACGGGTAACATTAATATATTAAAGCCATTATTAGCTTTAAAATTTAAATCTGTTTTATGCTCATAATTGAAATTTGCTCCGTGAATAAAAATATTGTTTGGTAGAGTAACAGAATTTAATTCCGTAGAATTAAAAATCGAAACATTATCGCTCCATGGTTTCAACCCAAGACTCATTAATAACTGATTATCATAGACAAGCTTAAAGTTACTAAGACTACTAGTCATTGGTGCAATATAAAATTTAATTTTCGGTAAATTGCTCATGATTTCAGTAAATTTAACGATAGTTTCTTTTTTAACATTATCAGTATCAAAAATGCCACCAGGTATTAAAACCTGATCTACATTATAATTACTAATATTAGCCAATAAATTAACCAAGTTATCTACTAATTCATTATTTAATTTATTGATTATTTGGGCATTTAAATTAAAATCGCTAAATAAATCAGGATTATCAAGCTGGGGACATGTTAACTGAATAAATTTATAACTAATCATAAAATTTTATCCTAGGCCTTATACTTTACTAATGACAGTAGCAATTCCTTGGCCAACACCAATACACATTGTTGCTAG
>JAKAZS010000034.1 GCA_021815785.1 bacterium | reverse complement strand
CGCTAGTTAATGTTAAATTACTACTAGTTTGAGTAAGTTTATTCGTATTCACATTTACAGCGCTGGTACTATTGCCAATAGAACCAATTACGGAATTTAATATAATACTTGGAGCGTTTATACTAGCTCCGGTTGCGGTTTCTATATTACCAGCCATTGTAGCATTTGTGGCGTTAAACTCATAAATACCAGCAGCTGCATTATTAACTAAATTTCCCTGTCCGTTAAAATTGGTCAAAACGATAGCTCCACTGGCACTATCATTTGCATATACGCTATTAGAAGTGGTGTTTAAGGTTACCAGGTTAGAATCAATATTAAATAAGCTAGCACTCGTACCAATATTGCCGTTAACCGAAACTATTACAGCTTGCGGGGCTGTTATTTCGACCCCACTGCCTTCTAAAATACTGGTTGTTGAACTATTAAAGCCAGAAAAAACAAAAATATCGCCATTAGCTGTTCCAACAAGAGCCTGATTTATCGTTATAGTATTAGGGCTATTATCAGATACGTAAGCGCTACCTGTCGAGCCACCAGTTGAAATGCTAACAAAATTACTATCGATAGTTACGTCATTACTTGGTGAACCAATATTACCACCGTCTGTAACTAAACTTATATTGCCAGCTTGCAGATAATTTAATAACAACGCTTGCGTTATTGCTCCAGTACCACCAGCTGTTAAATTAATAACACCAGAACCATTATCGAATCCAGCTGCGATAACTCCATTAACTACAATTCCATTAGCTGCTGTTATATCTAATGTTCCAGCTGAACCGACTGAGCTTGCGTTTAGATTAACATTATCAATATTACTATCTGTTAAATAAGCGCTAGCCGTGGTTACGGTATTACCTGTATTTACACTTAAATTATCGGTATCGATGGTTAAAATATTAGCTAAAGATCCAATATTACCACCCGCTGTTACTAAATTGACGGTTCCAGCTGTTGGTAAATCACTAATCGTTAATTGGGTAATTGTTCCATTAACTCCACCACTTGCAGTTAAATTAATAGTTCCCGATCCACTATCGACCCCAGCTGTAATAGGCCCGCTTAAAGCAATAGCTCCACTAGCTGACAAACTCAACGTTCCACTGTCACCTACCTGACTATCTTTTAAACTTAAACTGCCTGTATAGGCATCGCTAACATAAGCGCTAGCAGTCATATTACTAGTGCCAGTATTAACACTTAAAGTATTAGCATTAACGGCTAAGTCAGTTGTGCTTGAACCTATATTACCGCCAGTCGTTAATAAACTTACACTACCAGCTGTTATTGTATCGGTTAGAGCAGCCTGTGTGATACCGCCACCCGCTCCACTAGTAGTTAAATTAATCACACCTAAGCCTGTGTCACTTCCAGCTGAAATCACTCCACTTACAACCATCGATCCATTAGAAGCTACATCTAACGTTCCTAAACTGCCAACTGAACTAGCATTTAGCACTAAACTACCGGTAAATATATCAGTTACATAGGCGCTAGCTATTGTTGAAATGCTGCCAGTATTTACACTCAACGCACTACTGTCAACAATAATAGCATTAGCACTGTTGCCAATATTGCCACCAGTTGTAGTTAAATTAACGGTTCCAGCCGTTAAACTAGCTATAGAACTTATGCTACCAGTTCCATTGGCACTTAAATCAATTACGCCTGTCCCACTAGCACTGCCGGCTGTAACAAAACCACCAACTAAAATACCACCAGTAGCTACAATGTCTAGTGTTCCAGAATTACCTACCTGGCTAGAGTCTAAACTCATTTGACCGGTATAAGTATTATTTACATAGGCACTAGCCGTGTTTACAGTTAGACCCGTATTGACACTTAATAAACCAGCATCAACTAATAAATTAGCGCCTAGAAATCCAATATTCCCACCAGTTGTGGTTACACTAACCGTTCCAGCCTGTAAATTATCGCCAGTTGCTAAAGTGGTTACTGTTCCAGTTCCATTAACTGTCAAGCTAATACTCCCACTACCACTATCGCTGCCCGCTTGAACTAAGCCACTTACAACTATTGAACTGGCGTTGCTTAATTCTAACGTTTGATTGTTACCAACATTTGAAGCTAATAAATTTAATGAATTAGTAGAACTATCCGCAATATAAGCGCCTTGAGCGCTAGTTAATGTTAAATTACTACTAGTTTGAGTAAGTTTATTCGTATTCACATTTACAGCGCTGGTACTATTGCCAATAGAACCAATTACGGAATTTAATATAATACTTGGAGCGTTTATACTAGCCCCGGTTGCGGTTTCTATATTACCAGCCGTTGTAGCATTTGTGGCGTTAAACTCAAATAAACCAGCTGCTGCATTACCGACATTATTGCCTTGAGCCAAAACGTTGGTTAATGTGATATTGCCACTGGCAGTGTCGTTTACGTAAACATTATTTGAAGTTGCGTTTAAAGTGACTAAATTTGAATCTATATTAAATAAACTTGAGCCAAGCCCAATATTACCATTTTGTGAAGCAATAATTACCTGACCAGCCGTAATTACTAAACCAGTGGCTTCGGTTATATATGTAGTAGAACCATTAAGGCCCGTAAAGGCAAAAACATCATTGCTAGCCGAACCAACAGTAGCCTGGTTGATTAATATGTCATTTGGACTGTTATCAAATACATATGAACTACCTGAAAGGCCACCAGTAGAAATATTAACGGTATCAGCGTCGATGACTACATTATTGTTTAAACTGCCTATATTTCCACCATTGGTTAGCAAGTTAACAGTTCCAGCCGTAAGTATATAAGGTGTATTAGGTGGTACTGACCCTTGAATAATACTTCCGTTAGCTTGTAACTGCAATACACTGGCCGAATTGTCGGACCCCATGTTAAAACTGCTATTAATAACTAAATTACCCAGGGTTGAAAAATCAAAATTTCCTGATGTGGTAGGTGTCGTTGCACCAGCAAAATTTACGTTACCAGTATAGTTATCGCTAACATAAACATTAGCTAAGCCTGGTGTAGCTACTACAATCGAAGCGGAAGCTGTATCAATATAAATATTGTTAGTAGTCGAACCGATATCAGAATTTGCTGTTAAGCTGACGTTACCAGCCGTTAAGACATCGGCGTTAGAATTTTGGGCAATATTTCCAGTCAGAGTAACCAAGCCAATAATCCCCGATCCATTAGCAGACCCAGCTGTAATCGTTCCGTTTAGTGTAATATTATTATTTGAACGTAGATAAAAGAAACCACCTGATGAAACGGCTGATGTATTTACAGTTACAGAACCCGGGCTAGATAAATAAGCCGAGCCGTTAGCTACATTAACACTTAAATAGCTAACATCCAGTGATACATTAGTACCAAGACTTCCAAAATTACCAAGACCATCAGAAACATTAAGTGTATTACCAGTTATCGTGTTGGCTCCCATAAGTATTTGGCCACCAGTAGCCAAAGTCACAACACCGCTAGCTGTTACATTGGGTGCGGTAATATTACCGTTGATTACTATATCAGATGTAACCAAATTAGATGTATTAACGGTTATAGCAGCGCTTTGAGTTCCCGTGGTATCAAAATTAACGGTCTGGACACTAGGCGTAGCTGAATAAATACTCACGTTACCACCACCACCGGTTTCACCAGTTGACGTTGTAGTAACGGATCCCAATTCAACGGCCAAGCCAGACGATAAACCACCAGCTACAATTAAAACGTTTCCGTTATAAGCTGAACCTGTTCCACTTGTATCAATACCAAAGCTAGTTGTCCCGTTGCTCGTTAAAATCTGACCGCCACTACCGGTTATACTATTTGGCACAGCTATTAAAGTTACCGACCCGCCAGCGGTATTGGTACCATTGCCAGCTGTGGTTATAACATTTAAGCCTGGCGTTAAACCTGTATTACCATTGACCAAATCAATATTGCCGCCAGCGTTGCCTGATGTAGCACCAAGGCTTACTGTTACGGTAGAAGTAGCTGGCGATCCACCCGTTGGAATAGTTGACGAATTAGCACCACCACCAGATACATTAGTACCTAAACCAGCAATCATAACTAAATTTCCACCAGCTGATGTAGTACCTTGAGTATTTATGGTTGCCGTTGTACCACTAGCTACATTTATATTGCCGCTAGCAATTATAGCCAAGTTAGCACCAGTTGACGTTACCGCACCATTTATAGTAATATTTCCAGCTGTATTTACATAAGTAGGGTCACCTTTAACCAGGTCATTGCCTAGTAACATATCTTTTGCGGCAGAAGCTAAATGCGCACTGTCGGCATTGATATTAATTTGACCAGTAACATTGCCAGTAGACCCTTGAATATATCCACTGCCAGCATTTAAATTTAATTCATTGCTTAAATAATTACCAAATGCCAAATTCATTCCGCTAGCTAAAGAATTAGCTGAGACATCTACATTTATATTGCCGTTGGTCGCCTCAAAAACGCTGTTTTGCGCCCCTGTAATGTCAAGTGCGTTAACGCTAGCTATATTAATACTGCCTAAGCCAGCTTCGACCGTCGCCGAATTGTATATAAAAGATGCATTTATATTAACGCCATTAGATCCATAAATTCCACCTTCATTGATAAGTTCATGGGTGGTAAGGCCTAAGACTCCGTTAGCTGATATTTGCGCTCCGCTTTCATTTAATATATTGTTAGCAGTTAAATTACCGCTGCCAGAAAATACTATGTCGCCGTAGTTGGCAAGATTTCCGGTTAGCGTTAATGCTTTAGAGTTATCAACCAAAGTCACACCTCTGCTAACCTGTAAATTATTTACAGTATTGCCTAGCGTACTAGCGTTTAAACTACCACTAGTAGCTTGACCTAAGGCGTCAAGCACTAAAGTCTGGTGATTAGTGGCCAACACCTGGCTAACAACAAGAGCCTCGGCTGGGGTTAAAGCTTGATTGCTGGATACTTCTAAGTTATGGTTGCCGGCCATTATCGAAACGTCATGACTTAGAGCGCCAACGTTAACATTGTGCAAGACTGAGCTTAAGTCTAAACTTGAATTTACAACACTGTGCAGGATTGAATTTATTTCAACATTAGGATTGACAACGCTAGGATTAATTGTAGCAACAGCATGGGCAGCAGCAGTAACGTAGTTAGGAGCTTCTACGTTATGATGATGACTGGCAGCAGCTGTGGCAGAGGCATTACTAGCGCCAATTTCATTAGCTAATACGCAAGCCGATTGGCTTAACGGAAGCATAAGAGCTAGTAGAAAAACCGTAAGCTTTTTGACCAGGCTATGCTTTGACGATAAGTGTTGCTGCCCAAGATGTATCTGTTTTGCAACCTTCTGAACAATGATATTAACGTCATTATAATTAATTATCGTGTCATTTTTGACAATGGAATTATTGTTGTTGATTGTCATTTGATTTTTAGCTCCTACGCAAAAATAAATTTCCTAAACTATGGTAATAGAGTATTAAAGGATTGTACTGAAAGAATTCAGAAAGGATTCTTAATTTTAGTTAAGGGAAAATTATTAATGTAAAAAAAAACTGGACATAAACATCTAAAAATTAGAAACACTTTCAAAAAAGATAAGTTAATACAACGCTGACTAAAATTAATGATTATTTTTATTTAATTCAAAACAGTGTTTTTGTAAATTTTATGTTTACAAAAACATACTAAATACCTAAATAACTATTTAGTACAACTACCATAAACTCATTAAGGTAAAGGTTTTATAATATTTACAGCCAATTCAAATTTAATTGGCTGTAAATAAAAATCTACACTGTATTTATACCAGCATTTGCAATTGTCAATATTCGTAAGCTTCAATAAAAATATCATATTTAAAGAGGCTTTATCATTAGATAAAGCCTCTTTAAATAATTTTCAAATAAATTGAAAGATACTAATTCATAGCCGTTAATTTAGGTTTGGTAACCTGTTCATAAACACCACTACCACTTGTGCTTTGCGTTACCACTACACTGGTTTTTAATAACTGCTGCGCTATAGCCTTAACTTTGCGATTACTACTTGCAAACATTGCTTTTAATGGTTTAATCGCAATAATAGCACTAGGTATCGAAAAGTCTGAAGTATAAGACACATAATTAACCTCTTTAACTGCTTTAATAGCTCGGTAACCAATTTTACTCACTTGATTAACATAAGCAAAATCAAGTGATTGATTTATTTTAGCTAAAGTTGCCTGATGGCCTGGAGTTAACGAAATTAATTTATTGTCATTTGCTTTTATAACCACACTTGAAGCTGCATTATCATGTAAATTATAAACACTTACAACATTACCGTTGGCAATTGCTAAAACAATAGCTCCTCGTTTAAGCTTTACTTGAATTGGATTCTTTGTGCCTAATACTATATTTAAATCGTGGCTGGATCGAATAATTGCACTTCCATGAGCCAAGGCAACATTATCACTACCCTCGTTCAAATTTAAGCTACGACCATTAGCTTTTGCATTATGACTTAAATTCATTATGCTGTTAGCCGTTTGAGAAATTGCAACATCACTAACTTCAGCCTTATAACTTATAGGCATATAAATTGACGTATTAGCAACCATTTCATTATTATCAATATTGTTATATCCTAAATATCCCGAATCGGGATTTTGGCTAGAATCACTATTTAAAGAATTAGTATTTAAGGTAGCCTGATTGTTATCTAATACATTAACTGTACTTTGACTGATTCCAGCTTGTGCATTACCATTAGCACCAGCTAATCCTAATAAGGCTACATTATTTTGAAGAGCAACTACTCCAGAGCTTGCTACCACAGCTACAGGTGGATCAGCTGTTATACTCAAACTGCCACCTAAAGTTATCGCATTAGCACTTAAAGCTCCAGTATTAAATACGATCGACTGACCTTTAGCATTTAACACATTGCCTCCACCTAATGTAGCTATACCATGCGTACCAAAATAAACGCTAGCTCCACCACTAGATTGCACAGTTATATTAACTGGATTAGGATTAGAGTTATTAACTTGAGTATAATTTCCAATATTAAATACTACATAACCAGCAGTATTTACCGGTGTATTAGTATAAATATAGTCACCTTTAGCAATTTGGATAACTCCACTAGCTGTGTTATTATCCTGAACAACTATTGGTCCATTATTGGTAGTTACATTAATTCCACTAGTTGTACCTATATTAATAAGGCCATTTCCACTTATATTAATTGCTCCACCATTAGCTTTAACTCCAGCTCCAGTTGCTACCGAACCAATTACATTTACATTACCATTAGTATTAAAGGTAAATGAGCTCCCAGACTGACCACCGACAATTCCTGAATTAGTAGCTTCATCATAAATATTAACAAAGCTATTTAAGCCTTGGGTTGAAGCGGCAACAAGTCCACTGTTTAATAACAACCTGCCGCCTGCTCCTATAGCACCACCACCACTAACTAAACTTATATTGGGCGCTATCATTAAAGCACCAGTAGCTGGTTCAGCTATATAGCCAGTTTGGCTAGCCGTTAAAAAGATAAAATCGCTAGCCTGAATACTAGCATCATTATATATACCATATCCACTTTGCGTTTGAATGGCGATTATTGTTCCGCCAATAATTCCTGGTGTTACTACTCCATTTTGATCAATTTGCGCATAAATGGTAAGCGGTCCATTGGTATTTAATTTAAAGATATTAATAGCTTGACTGGCCTGCATTACGGTACTTCCAGTATAGGTATCATTTACATAGACACTTGATCCACTTCCATAGGATTCTAGCCCAATATTATGGGCATTTATTTGCATTAAACTACTAGCAGATCCTATTCCAGAACTACCCGAAAACGAATATAAACCAACCACTGGTGCAGTTATAGTGCCTGTTCCCACCATATTTCCGCTATTTTCGACATATACATTAGCTCCGGATACGGATGTGCCTATACTTAAATTGTTAGTTGCATTTAATATACCTACCGATAACCCAGCATTAAACATTAAGCTATTAGCCTGAGTCAATAATGGTTGTAATCCACCTACACCAAAACCAATTTCACCACCAGTACTTGTCATATTTAAACTATTACCAATAACCAGTCCTCCGGTTCCAGTGGTTATATATCCTGTGCCATTAGCATTAAGCGTTGTTGTACCAGTAATTGCACCAACTTTTGAATTTATCGCTATACCGCCACCGCTAGTTGTTATCATACTTAAGTTATTGGTAACAATATTAGCCGATGTTGTAATTGAACCACCACTAGTAGTCAAGTTAACATTACCAGCAGTAATGGTTCCATTAGTTAGGGTTTGCGTTATATTACTACCACCTTGGACTGTTAAATTAACTGTCCCAGTTCCGCTTAACGATCCAGCAGCAATCGCTCCACTTACATTTAAATTGCCAGGGGTTAATACCTGCAAAGTATTAGTTGCACCAACGCTCGATGCGTTTAAATTAACACTTGCAGCGGTATCGTTAGCATAAGCATCACTTCCTGCATTTAGGCTTAAATTAGCGGCATTTACGGATATATTATTGGTGCTGCTACCAATTGAGCCAAGAGCTGAAGTTAAATCTACATATTTAGCACTTATATTAGCTCCTGGAGAAGTTATTAAATTGCCAGCAGTAGTAGCATTACTAGCATTAAAGTAATAAGTTCCACCGCCATTTAAATCAGCAGCGTTGGTAACATTCTGGCTTTGAGCAGTTACATTATTGAATGAGATAATCCCACTAGCAGAATCATTTACATAAACACTGTTAGATGTTGCATTAAAAGTGACATTGCTAGAATCAACATTAAATGTTTGGGCAGATCCACTACCGGTACCTATATTGCCATTAACAGAAGCTACTAGGATATTTGGAGCAGTTATTGATACTCCGCTACCGGTTGTTAAACTTGTGGTACTTGAATTTACGCCACTAAAGCCAAAAGTATCAGTACTAACTATTCCAACAACAGCTTGAGTTATAGTTATATTGTTAGCACTTACATCTTCAACATAAGCATTACCAGTGACACCACCTGTAGTCACACCAACACTATTAGCATCAACCATTAAACCTTGATTGATACTACCAATATCACTGCCATTTGAACTGGTATTTAAATTAACACTACCAGCAACTAATAAATCACTGGTTGATCCAGTTAAGGTACTAATCGTTCCACTAGCAAAAATATTAATTGTACCAGTGCTGCTATCACTACCAGCTGTGACTAATCCATTAACAATTACCGCTCCAGAAGCGGTTAAATTCAAAGTGTTAGAACTGCCGACATTACTAGCGTTTAAATTAACACTAGTTGTTACACTATCGTTAAGATAAGAATCAGTTCCAGCATTAGTACTTAAATTATTAGCAATTACTGCCAATGCATTAGTGCTACTACCTACATAACCTAAATCACTATTTAAATTTACATTATTGCCACTTATGCTAGCCCCACTGCCAGTTAATAAATTTCCAGCGCTGGTTGAATTACTGGCATTAAAGTAATAGGTTCCACCACCATTCATATCAGCTGCATTGGTTACGGTTTGTCCTTGAGCTGTTATCGTATCTAATGATATTAATCCACTGGCATTATCATTCACGTAAACACTATTTGACGTAGCCATAAAAGATACATTGTTAGAATTAACATTAAACGTCGCTCCAAGTCCACTACCAGTACCTATATTGCCATTAACTGAGACAACAATCATATTCGGAGCGGTAATAGTTACGCCAGTAGCAGTATTTATGCCAGTTGTACTGGAATTTACTCCACTAAAACCAAAAGTATCAGTGCTAACTGATCCAACTAAGCCTTGCGTGATTATAATATTATTACCACTGGCATCTTGTACAAAGGCATTGCCAGTGACTCCACCAGTTGTTACCCCGACATTATTAGCATCAACTAATAGACCTTGACTGATACTGCCAACATCACTGCCATTTGTGCTTAAATTAACGTTTCCAGCAGTTAATATGTCAGTTAAGGATCCTAGCGTTGTCGATATAGTACCCGTTGAAGTAGTATTTAAATCAATAGTGCCGCTACCACTATCGGCTCCAGCACTAACAACTCCATTTACCACAACATTACCCGAACTGGTTAAAGAAAATGTATTGGTAACACCTACGGTTACTCCATTTAAGTTAACACTGACCGAGCTATTGCTAATGTATGAATCAGTTCCAGCGCTTACATTTAAATTATTAGCATCAACATTTAAAACATTTACATTATTACCAACAGCGCCTAAAGCTGAAGTTAAACTTACAAAGTTACCGCTTATGACACCCACACCAAGACCAGACTGTAAATTACCATTACTGGTATCGGTAAACTGATAGGTTCCACCACCATTCATAGCCACAGCGTTAGTTACCGGATGGCCTTGTGCAGTTACCGTATTAAAAACAATATTACCAGAGGCACTATCGGTAGCAAAAACACTATTAGATGTTGCATTTAAAGTTATCCCAGTTGAATTTAAAGCAAAAACCTGGCCAGATAGACCAATATTACCATTAACCGAAGCTATTATGACATTTGGTGAGTGAACCGTTACTCCAGATCCGGTTAATATACTACTAGTACTAGAATTTACGCCACTAAAACCGAATGTATCGGAACTAACCACACCAACAATGGCTTGGGTTATAGTTATATTAACTGTAGTTGAAGCCTGGGCATCTTGAATAAAAGCATTACCAGTTACGCCACCAGTGGTAACCCCAACATTGCTGGCATCAACTTGAAAGCCTTGAGCTAAACTGCCAATATCACTACCATTAGTGGTAAGGTTAACGTTCCCAGCCTGTAAAAACTGACCAATAGTTTGGGTGGTTATCGAGCCACTACCATTGGCAATTAAATTAATAGTACCTGTTCCTGTATCCGTTCCAGCGGTAATTGTATTGTCAATTACAATATTACCAGCTGATGTTAACTGTAAAACGCCATTAGCTGCGACCGAACCAGCTAACAGAGTAACACCACCAGGATTACTGTTAGTTACGTAGGCACTACCGGTTGTAGATCCACTATTTAAAGTACCGATATTCAAATTACTAGTGTTGGTTAACACCGCCTGACTAGATGATCCAATATTACCGCCAGCCGTATTTAAAAGTACTTCACCACCAGCTTGCAAAATACTTCCAGAGCCCGATGAAGTTATCGTTCCCGCTTGAACATTTAAGTTGATAGTACCAAAATTACTTATACCACCAGCTGCGACTAAGCCATTAACTACTATACCACCAGTAGTTTCCAGGAATAAAATACTGTTATTGCCAATAGTAGAAGTATTTAAACTAGTACTCTGCAGATTTGCATTAATTAAGTAAGCATTACCAGTAATTGCTCCATTATGTAGGGTATTTAGACTTAAATTACTGGTATCAATTTGCATAAATTGGCTATTATTGCCAATATCACCGCCACTGGTATTTAAAATTAAAGTACCAGCTTGAGCGACGTTACCAGCTCCAGATGTATTAATTGTCCCAGCGCCACTAGTAGTTAAAATAATAGTTCCAGTTCCATTATCAGCGCCAGCGGTCACTAACCCGACTATATCAATTGAACCAGCTGTAGCATTATTCATGATTAATTCAAAATTACTGATAGACCCAACCGAACTATTGTTTACTGTAACCAAACTAGCATTATCAGTAATATAGGCGCTGCCATTAATAGTTAAAGTCAAAGCACCAACATTAGTTTGAACATTGGAGCTAAAAGCACCAAAATCACCACTTACTGCATTAACTACAAGGCTCGCTCCTGATAAAAGATTAGTGCCACTAGTTATTCCAGCTCCAGAATTTATGGTTATAATTCCATTACCTGATGAAGTAATAATATTACCGTTTAAAGCAATGGATGATGGGGATAAACTTGCCGTATTCGCCGTAATTATTGATGCAGTTGATCCAGTGGTATCAAAAGCTACCGACTGAACACTTGGATTGGCTGTATAGATAGAGACATCCCCACCAGTTCCACCGCCACCAGTCGTTGTCACATAGCCAAGACTAACACCAGTACCACTGTTAGCCGTACCAATCACCGTTACATTCCCATTATTACCCGTCCCATTACCGCCTGTTACAATCCCATAGTTAATTGTACCAGCACTAGTAATAACCTCACCACCAGAAGATCCATTGCTTTGAGCTAATAAAGTTACGTTACCACCATTGCCATTGGCAAAGGCTGATGCGGTATTAATCACGGCAACACTGGTAGCCAGATTATTGTTAGATACTAAATCTATATTACCACCAGTATTACCGGTTGCTGAACCAAGGCTTACTGTTACGGTAGAAGTAGCTGGCGATCCGCCCACTGGAATAGTTGACGAGTTAACACTGCCACCAGATACATTAGTACCAACACCAGCAATCATAACTACATTACCAGAGTTAGCTGTACTTGAACCTGTATTAACATAGGCAGCAATGCCTCCTGTAGCAACATTAATATTGCCATTAGCAATAATAGCCAAATTATTACCATTAGTAGTTACCGCTCCATTTAATGATATATCACCAAGTAAATTAACATAGGTGGGATCGCCATTAACCAAGTCATTGCCAAGCAACATATCTTTGGAAGCTGTTGCCAAGTGAGCACTATTAGCATTGATATTAATCTGACCGCTAACATTGCCCGTTACCCCTTGAACAAAGCCATTGCCAGCATTTAAATTTAATTCATTACTTAAATAATTACCATAAGCTAAATTCATACCTTGACTTAAAGATGTTGCATTTACATCTATATTAATGTTGCCATTATTAGCTTCAAAAACACTGTTTTGCGTTCCCGTCACATCAAGCATATTAGCATTAGCTATATTTATATTGCCTAAGGCCGATTCAACGGTTCCAGCGTTATAAACAACTGGGGCATTAATATTGACACCATTTGCCCCATAAATACCGCCTTCATTAATTAAAGCATTGGTAGTAATACCAAGTGTTCCACTCGAACTAATTAAGCCACTGCCTTCATTTAATATGTTATTGGCTTGTAAATTTCCCGAACCTCCAAAAACGATATCACCATAATTAGCTAAATTACCAGTTAAAATTAAGGTTTTAGAGTTGTCAACCAAAGTAACACCGGACGACACTTCTAGATTATTTACTTGACTACCTAAAGAACTAGTATTTAAACTACCACCTACACCTTGTCCAAGGGCATCAAGAACTAAAGTTTGATGATTAGTGCTTAAAACCTGACTTAAAGCAATAGCTTCAGCTGGTGTTAAGGCTTGATTACTACCAACCTCAAGATTATGGTTGCCAATAATTAAAGTGACATCCTGGACTAAATGACCAGAATTTACATTATGTAACACTGAATTTAGATTTAAACTTGATTCAACAACACTATGAAGTATAGAACTTATATCAACACTGGGATTAACAATTTGCGGATTGATTGAAGCTAAGGCATGACTTGCATCGTTAATATAATTAGGAGTTTCATTATGATTATGGGTAAGATTGGCAGCACCCATGTTACTGGTAGAAGTTTCATGAGCATAGACTGTTGAACATTGGGTTAATGGCAACATAATGGCTAAGGCTAAAACCTTTAAATTTAATACCATTCGATGATTCAGGAACTTGGACATACCCACTAAACAATCTATTATAGTCATTTGCTGAGGGGACCTTATTACATTAAAGTTTTTATGATTTACCACATTGCTCTTAGTCATATTAATTTAAACTCCAGAAATTAAACCACACTTTACAACTTGTCGATACAAGAAAAATAAGAATACATTTTTGTGATTATATATTCTTTAAAACTGAAGGATATTAAAAACAATTAATTGTTAAAAATCAATTAACTTTTAGCAAAAAAAATGCTAATTATTCAATACCATATTGCAACCATTTAGCTGATACTAACTCTTTAACAGCAGCTGACATTACAATTGGCTGCGGCCAATCACGGTTACAACCTTCAGCTTTCCATTTAACAGTTGCATCGATACCCATTTTTGATCCATACCCTAATATTGGGCTAGCATGATCTAAAATATCAAGAGGACCATCAGTAATTAAGGTATCACGGCGGGGGCAGGTATTACCAAAAACAACTAAGGCAACTTGCGACAAGTTATGCACATTTATATCTTTGTCAACCACAATCACAAATTTAGTAAACATTAACTGACCTAAACCCCAGACAGCATTCATAACCTTTTTAGCCTGACCGGGATAACGTTTATTAATCGAAATAATTGCACAATTATGAAATACGCCTTCCCAGGGTAAATTCATATCAACAATTTCTGGTACCAATAACTGAACCATTGGCAAAAAAATCCTTTCGGTAGCTTTACCAAGATAACAGTCTTCCTGCGGCGGCTTACCAACAATCGTGGTTTGATAAATTGGCTTAGCCTGATGCGTTACAGCCGTAACATGAAAAGTCGGAAATAAACCTGGCAAACTGTAAAAACCTGTATGATCACCAAAAGGACCCTCATTAATTAATTGTGCTTGATCAACATACCCTTCAATAACTATTTGGGCATCACTGGGTACTTCTAAATCAACCGTTTTACACTTAACTAATTTAACTGGTTTTTTGCGTAAAAAGCCGGCCAGCAAAAACTCATCAATATCGGGAGGTAATGGAGCTGAAGCTGCATAAGTTACCGCTGGATCGCTACCTATCACCACCGCTACCTCTAATTTAACATTTTGATCTTGATATTTGTGATTATCAAAAAAAGTACCATAATTAGGTGGTTCGACAATATAAGGTACCGCACTCGATTCATGCTCTCGTTGATTTTCAAAATGCCTAGCTCCATCATGATGTTTATGCCAATGCATTGCTAAAGTATTGTTATTAATATATTGCATTCGGTATATGCCTAGATTTCTTATTTGCGATTTAGGATCCCGCGTGATTACAACACCTAAAGTTATGAATGGAGCGGCATCATAAGGCCAGGAAGTTATAATTGGCAAAGTATCCAGCATTGGTTCATCCCTATTAGTTAAGACCACTTCCTGGCATGAACCTGATTTATTAACTATTTGTGGGGGGAATTTGCCTACTTCCATTAAAGTCGGTAGCAAAGCTAATTTATCCAGGAAATTTTCAGGTACTTTAGGTTTAAGTAACTGTTTAATCCGAACACCAATATCATCAAGTTTTTCAACTCCTAAAGCCATACAAATTCGTTTATCAGACCCAAATGCATTAATTAAAACCGGCATTTGATAATTCTTCACATTTGTAAAAAGCAATGCTTTGTTTTGCTTACCGGGAGTTTTGCTAACCCTATCAGTAATTTCGGCAATTTCTAAATATGCATCTACTTCAGTATTAATCGTAACCAATTCATTACATTGGATTAATTCATCAACAAAAGCTTTTAAATCAGTATTATTCATGGTATCAGTTATAAAAAAAATCAGGAAAAATTAGGAATATTTAAATCTTTAGGCCCAAAAAAATAAGGCAATAATTCATTTAAGGTTTTAATTTGCAAATTTTGATTGGTATCTAAATAAACTATTTCCATTAATGGATTAAATTCAATCAGCAATTGCCTGGCATTGCCAGATAAATGTAGTTTGGGATATAAAGCCAAGGCTTTGAGCTCTTGATCGCAAGCTAAAATTGCCTGTCCTACAGCCAATGCCACTGGACACAGGGAAGATGCAAAATTAGCAATTTCAACACTACAGCCCAAATAAACATTATTCTGATTAGTTAATAAGCTTACGCCAAGTTTTTGTTGTGAATAAGGAACATAAGCTCGATTATGAGCAATTTGAGCTTGATAAATAAGATCCTGGTAATTCATACTATATAATTAATGCTAACGGCAATGGAAATAATTAACAAATTTTCTAATAACGTTTCTATTATAATGTTTAAATTAAAATAGAAATAACTTAAGAAAAGTTTATCAGTAAAATTTTACTTAAGTTATCGATTAAAATGAAAAAACATTTTAATTAGGACAAATTTATTTTAGTAACAAAGAATGCTTTATCCGTATGCAATAATTATACTTTGCCTATATCTTATATCTAATAGTTTAGTTAATGCACAAAATTCATTACCTTTAACTAATAGTCAAGGTCAAATGCCATATCATTGCACTAGTAGTACAATTGATTTACAAATTCCCAAAATTGAACTGCCTCTAAAGCTTATAACTATTAACCAATTGTTTCAAGAGGCCTTTTTGCCTAAGCATAAATTAGCCATAACCATAAATTCTTTTAAGGATAAACCTAACCAGATAAATATTCCTGATTATGGATTGGTATTGATTGCTAAGGATAATAATTTTGCGGTAATTAATTACCTGGACAACAAAGATCCAATGCTGGCCAAAATAGAATTATATGCTAATCAAGATGATTTTAGTATAACAACTGATAATAATATTAGCTCAAATCAAAAAACTATCTGGATAAATTTAAACTTACTAATCAATAATTTTGCTAATATCCAAAGTCAAGTTATTCAGTAAGGCTTCACCAAAACGGTAACTAAAGTTAGGTTAATCTTTTAAAATCTAATAATTTCATAGTTCTTAATTAAAATATCACTTTTTAATTATTGTCCCTTGAACGTGTTTGTTAGTACGTACAGGCGGCTTTTGCAATGAATCAGCCTGACAAATTCCACAATGCCCATTTTCAACAGCACAAAACTTACAATAATTACATGTAGTACAGGCCTCACAAGGATTAGCGCCTACACAACGCTTCGCTAATCCAGGTGTGTTATTTACGAATACACTAACTAGAACCGCAATAATAATCAGTATAAGACCTTTAAAATCAGCTTCTTTCATTGTTGCTTTACCTCATGATACCCATTTAAGAATAGTATAACTTCTTTAAGTGCATTAGCCCGATGCGAAATTAAATTTTTTGCCGAATCGCTTAATTCAGCAATAGATTTTTCATCATTATTAGGACAAAAAATTGGATCGTAGCCAAAACCATTATGACCAGCGTTATTAAAACCAATCCAGCCATTAAGATAAGCTTGGGTTGTAAATATGATTTCACCATTGGGGCAGGCTAAGGACATCGCACACACATAACGAGCCTGGCGCATAGTTTTAGGTATTTGAGCTAATTCACTTAACAATTTTGCACAGCGATCTTGATCAGATCCACTAACATATCTATTTGAATAAATACCGGGTCGATTATCTAACACTTTTACCTCAAGACCAGAATCATCAGCCAAGGCATACTCGTACATTAATTTAGCAGTCGTACTAGCTTTAATGTTAGCATTTTCCATAAAAGTAACCCCCGTTTCAGGAATATCAATTTTTTCTGGTAACTGTAGAATATTAAGTGAACCTAGACTTAAATTTTGAAATTGAATTAGAATTGCTTCAATTTCTTTAATTTTATGATTATTAGAACTAGCAAAAAATAAATTCACTAAAACAATTACTCAGCGCGTTTTTCTTTATTTACTTTCAAATTATTTGCTTTAACCCTAAGTTTAGGGTCCGAAATAGGCGTAATCTTAGCTGTTTTACTGACAGAAGTAGCAACATTGTTTGCATTATTAACCAAGTTTGAACTTACCGAATTTTTGCTGCGATTATCTTTACGGTATATCTTGATGACATCACTAATTTGACTAATCGATTGAGATACTTTATTTAACTGTTCAACGTCCTGAACATCTAAAATAATATGAATTAAAGCAATTTTCTTTTGTTTATGCGTTTCTACTTTTAAATCACGCAAATTAATTTTCGAATCAGAAATTTTCTTTAAAATATCTCCAGCTATACCAACGCGATCCAGACATTCTACAACCAGACCAGCTGGATATTTAGATACCCGCTCTTTAGACCAGTCTACAGCCATACGACGATCTTCATCAACTTTACTTAAATTGTAACAGTCAATTTTGTGAACCGCTATACCATCGCCACGACTAATTACACCTACAATTTCTTCGCCAGGAACTGGCTGACAACATTTAGCCAAATGGTGCAACAGACCACCAAGGCTACCAACATTACTTTGTTTACGTTTTTCATTATTATTTATGCTAAAGTTTTTTAAAGATTTTTCCGGATCATCTTTAACCTTATTTACCACCTGAGCTACAGATAAATCACCATAGCCAATGGCCGCTAAAATATCATTAGGTTCAACAATGTTTAATTTTTTGCCGACATCACGAACTTTATCTGATTTTAAAAATTCATCAAGACCACTTTTACCAATTTCGGCTTCAAGCATTTGTCGCCCCTGTAAAATATGTTCTTCGCGGTGATATTTCTTAAACCATTGACGAATTCTGTTTTTGGCCTGATGAGTTTTAGCAAAGTTTAACCAGTCTAAAGTGGGGTGGGCGTTTTTACTGGTAATTATGTCAAGAATATCACCATTTTTTAATACTGTATTTAATGGCACAATACGATCATTGATTCGTGCACCAACACATTTATTACCAACATCAGTATGGATTCGATAGGCAAAATCAATAGGCGATGAGCCTGAAGGCAAATCATACACATCACCTTTAGGACTAAACACAAAAACTTCATCGGAAAACAAGTCCATTTTTACTACATCAAGATATTCTTGAGCATCTTTAAGATCTTGCTGCCACTCAACTAAATTACGTAACCAAGCCAGTTTTTTATCTAGGCTTGAATCAGCTTTTACTGATTGACCAGATTCTTTATACCGCCAATGAGCAGCGAAGCCATATTCTGCAATATGATGCATACGCTCCGTTCTAATTTGGATTTCAATTGGTTTGCCAGTAGAGCCAATAACCGCAGTATGTAATGACTGATAATTATTCATCTTAGGCATAGCAATATAATCTTTAAACCGTCCTGGTATTGGTTTAAATAAATTGTGAATTAGCCCCATTACTTCATAACATTTAGCCGTATCAGGATCGCTTTCCAAATCACAAAACTCCTTATCATCAATACTTGAAATAATAATTCGCACCGCTAAAATATCATATAAATCATGAAAACTCTTATTTTGAGTTTTCATTTTTTTCCAAATCCCAAATAAATGCTTAGGTCGTCCAGTAATTTCGGCCTTAATTTTTTTGGAATTTAATTCATCTTTAATTTTATTAACTGTATCGTCAATTAAAGCCTTAAGACTATCTCGACTTTGGGCAACTAAATTAGTAATTTCAGCATATTCAGCAGGATGCAAATATTTCAAACCAAGATCTTCCAATTCCCATTTCATTTGACCAAGACCAAAACGATTGGCTAAAGGAGCATAGATTTCTAAAGTTTCTTTAGCGATTTCAGCCTGTTTGTATGGAGCCATATGATCAAGGGTACGCATATTGTGCAAACGATCGGACAATTTTACTAATAATGTTCGAACATCGTCAGCTACAGCCACAATTAACTTACGAAAATTTTCAGCCTGACGTTCTTCTTTGGAACTAAAGCTTAACTTACCAAGTTTAGTAACGCCTTCAACAATTAAACGTACATCAGAACCAAAATTCTCTTCAATTTGTTGGCCATCAATATTACAATCTTCAATCACATCATGTAAAAGACCACTAGCTATAGTTTGTTTATCAGAATCAAGGTCAGCCAGTAAAATTGCCACATTAATGGGATGAATAATATAAGGCTCTTCAGATTTACGAACTTGACCATCATGAGCTTTATAAGCAAAAGCATAGGCTCTTTTTATATAATCAATATCAGCTTTTAAGCGATTTTGCTTCGCTAATAACGAAAATAATTTTTCTTCTTCCTGTTTGACTACAGGATGTACTGAATTGTCAGTCATAAATCCTTTTATACATTGGATGAGTACAATATATTATACACAATATAAATATTTTGTTAAACTGCTGTTTAAGTTAATCATTCAACAATAAAGGTTAATTTTTTTAAATACTAGTTAATTTTAATCAATATCAAAATAAAGGTATATTATATATTCAGATAACTCTGTTTGAAATACCCAACATCAACTTGGTATATTGTTAATAAAGCCTAAACTTATCCTAAAAAAATATGGTATCAAAATAATTAGTAGTTAAAATCGCTGGCTTTAACATGATGAATAAACCTAGACCATTTTTGATGTTCATAACTTAAACAAAAATCATAAAGATTTTGTAAAAGTACTTTCCCGGTCGGTGATTTAGGTGAAAACAAATAAACTGGGACATTTAAGGGTTTTACAGGTTTAAAATCAGTATTTGAAAGGTTTTTTTTCGAGATACTTACCGCAATTTCAGCTTTAAGGACTTTGCTTATCTGAGTATTATTTTCGGCAAAAGTTAAATTTTCCCAAAGCCACCTTGCTAATATAACCAGAGCCGATAACTCAGGATCACTTTTTCGTAAATAATTAGCAAATGCATCAATAATCAATGTAAAAACCTTAAATATAAATAAATTATTAATTCTAAATCATATTTACCACGATTTAAGCTAAAAGAAACGATATAATTATGTAAATATACATAATTAATTTATTTTAAGATCCAGCCATGGCGTTTTTTTTTGTTATAATAATTAAGGTTTAAGAAGTTACTTGAATCGTAAGTTTTAAATTGTTTTGGCTATCCAGTGTTTAAAGCATATTTTAACAAAACAATAATAACAATAAGTACTGAGTATCAAAATTAAATTTGATATCTTAATGATTTATTTTCATTAAAACCAACAATTTTAATTTCTTAAGTTTGAACCACAAAAATTTAATAATATTTATTAAATTTTTGTGAAAACAAAACTAATTTGAACAAAATTATTTGGTTTTAATCCTTCAATCAATACATAATTATCCATGTTTGGAAATTCGCAAATTTTTGTCTTTAATGACTTATTAAAAAATATACTTAGTTTTGAATCAGTAAAACAGCAGTTTTTATTGACTTTATGGTCATAATCAATATAGAGGTAAATAATGAAAAGATCGCTAATTATAGCAGAAGAAGATGGTATAGCAACACTTTTAGAGAATGAGCGCGTAGTTGAGTTTTTTGTTAATCGCGGAGAACTTTTACTTGGTGATGTATATACAGCTATTGTCGAAAATATACTACCGGCCATAGATGCAGCATTTGTAAATTTAGGCAAAGATAAAATGGGTTTCCTTCATGCCAATGACATTCGTGGTCAAGGAAATTTAAAAGAAAGGCTAGTCCCAAAACAAAAGCTTTTAATTCAAATAACTAAAGAACCAACCGGACACAAAGGACCTCGCGTATCTACAGCGGTAAGTTTGCCCGGAAAATTTCTCGTTTTAGTTCCTGAAGAACAAGGGATATCTGTTTCACGTCGAGTTAGTGATATTAGAGAAAGACTACGCCTCAAGTCAATAATCAACTTAATGAAACCTCCTGGCGTAGGCGTTATTATTCGCACTGAAGCTAAAGGACACACTGAACAAGAACTTTTTGATGATTTTGAATTACTCTGGGATCGCTGGCAGTCAATAGTGACTCAAGCAGAGGCAACTATCGGGCCAACACTTATTTATCGCGACCAAGACTTGTTATACCGAGTTATTCGTGATACCTACAGCCAAGATATGAATGAAATAATCTTAGATAGTCAAGACGCTTGTAAACGAGCTCAAGAATATTTAAGTGGCTGGGCTAGCAAAAACACTAAAGTTACCTGCAATGATTCTAATGCAAGTCTTTTAGTCAGTCGTAATATCGATAAGGAAATTGAACTGGCTCTATCTGATCGAGTTGATTTACCTAGTGGTGGTCATTTAAATATTCAACCGACAGAAGCTTTAACGGTAATCGACGTCAACTCAGGAAGATTTACCAGTTCACGAACCCAAGCCCAAACTGTTAAAAGAACCAATCTTGAAGCGGCCACCGAAATATCCCGTCAATTACGCTTACGTAATATTGGTGGTATGGTAATTGTTGATTTTATTGACATGGAAAGCCGTAAAGATCAACAACAAGTATTAGAAGTTTTTCAAAAAGCTTTAGAAGATGATCGAGCTAAACCACAGCTTGGACAATTATCCGATCTTGGGCTCGTAGAATTAACCAGACACAGACAAGGACAAAGTATTCGTGAATTATTTACGAAGCATTGCAGTCATTGCTCAGGACTAGGAATTATCCCTTCATTAACCTTATCACACGGCAATGACAAAATAATGATACCATTAACCCTAAAGAGCAATGCCATTGCCTCTAATCAGATCAGTAATAATGATAAAAACGGATTTCTGAAGGCTGCTAGCGCTCATGGCAAAAAAGTCCTTCCGGTAGTTAGTAGTAGTATGGATTATAATAAATTTTATAAAACCAGTTACGACAATAATCGTAATATCGAAAATAACCGCAGTAATGAAAGTAATCATAAAGCTGAGGAATTGATTGAAGCCACCGATTTACAAGCAAGCGAAATTCTCGAAGCTAATCAACCCGAATCGCTTCTTATTAATGAGTTTAGCTTTGATCAAGCTTTAGAGCAAAATCTCAATGAAAATACGCACCAACTCAATATCAATAATCCAGCTTACTCAAATTCAAATCTTGAAGATTTCAGTTTGGAAGATTTAACAATCGACCAAGACCTTGATAGTGATATAAATAATCATCGTCGAGAAACAGCTAGCGAAATTGCTTTAAATGCAGAAGAAGCCAAATTTAGTGAATTGGAAAATCCGCAAATAATTTCGCAAAATATTAAAGCAGAACAGTCAGTAATGGAAAATGAAACTTTGCCTCAATTGTTTGCCACAGATTTAAACGTTATTGCTGATCCCATTAGGCTTAGCCCAATATCCGGAGAAAGTCAAGAAACGTCGCTAATCACTGAAAATACCGCTGAAAATTTAAATTTTGATTCAATTCAAAACTCAAATTTAGACGCACCAAACTATACTTTTAATTTAATCAATAATCACGTAAATGCCGCAATATCTAATAATCAAGATGTTGAAAACGATACGTCTAATACTGATGAAAAATATTTAGATGCTGAATTTGACCCAAATACTGGTATTTACCGCCTAAAAATCAAAAGTCAGAATGATTTTCCGTTGAATGAAGAATCGAACTAATTACGCTAAATCTCAATAACTTTCGTGAGCAGATCATTGTAAATATATTTAATCCACTGACTATCTAAAAAAACTTAACCAATTATTTAAATTCATATAAAATCTTTTTCATTAATCTAAGGCAATTTTTAAGTAACCTTAATGTTACGGATGCTTAAGCAGGATAGTTATCATTGCAACTGTCAACAACCAGAACTCTAACTTAAGCCCTTAGCCCAATTATACAAATTCTTAACTATGGTTTCGTTTTAATGATAATGATTAATGTAAAAATGCCACGAATAAGTTATAATTTACTTACCTAGGCAATTAGGCGTTCCTTAAATGAGATTATTCCGCGTTATTAGCCTCTTTGTTCTAGAGACTTTCATTGTTTAATTAATTATGACCAATAATCCCGATTCATTTAGCGAACTTGACTTAAAAATGATTTCCTTAGCCATAAGCAAGGCAAAGGAAGAAAATCAACCTTTAAGTATTGAATTAATCTGTCATTTAAGCCAGTTAAACGAAGATCTCATTCTAAATAATCCGAAAATAGTTGAATTACTTAAGCATGAAGGCTTAGAGCTAACTCGCCCTATTATCAATCCAATAGTTGATAAAAACCAGAATATCAAAATTCTTGATTTAGAATCACTCGATATCTTTGATGGATTTGATGATATAGATGACATTAACAATATTGAAATTATTGAAGATATTGACTTGTCATCATTAAATACCGAGAATAATTTTAACGATCAGGAAAATACCTTAACCGCTAATCAATCAACCCAAATTGACAATTCCATAGACTCAGTCGCTAATGACAATACCAGTTCTCAATCCGATAATTTATCCGCTGAATCTCCTAAAACCAACGATAATTTAGACATTGCGACCAATAACCTTTCAGCTAATGACAATCAAAGCACAACTGTATCATTAAATAAATTTGTCGGTGGTAGTAAAGTGCCACAAGCCAACTTTAACACTAATTTAATTCCGGCTGAAATCCGCAAAGCATGTATTATTCTAGGTATCGACCCAAGTAACATAACTAAAGAAGCAGTTATGACAGCCTGGAAAAAAGAACTTACCCAAGGATCATTACATCCAGATTTGGGTGGCGATACCGACAGTGCAAAATTTCTTAACACAGCTAAAGATGCTCTTCTTCAATACATTGAATCTTTAGCGCCAAAACTTGGTAAAAAATTTGGTAAAAGCCAAACCAAACCACAAGTATAAATAATCTTCTTTCATTTATTAAGGAAACCATGGAAAAATCCATAGTAGCTATTATTGGTAGACCAAATGTGGGCAAATCAACCCTGTTTAACCGACTGGCGCAGAAACGCCATGCCATCATCGACAAGGTGGCTGGTGTTACCCGCGACCGGATTTATCATGAAATTGAATGGTGTGGCCAACATTTTATTATTATCGATACCGGCGGTGTCGATACGCTATCTCAAGACAATTTAAATAAACAAGTATTATTACAGACTCAAGCGGCTATTGAAGAAAGTGACATTGTTATTTTTTTAGTTGATGGCAAAACCGGACTTATGCCTGGAGACCATGATATTGCTAATTTAATCCGTCGCCAAAATAAAACCCAAGTTATCCTAGCCGTAAATAAAATTGACTCAATTAAAGAAGAAATTAACACCGCTGAATTTCATCAATTTGGCTTTAATGAATTAGTATCATTATCAGCTTTACGTGGCGATCTTGGGGTCGGCGATTTGCTGGATATTGTAGTCAATAAAATCGACCCCAATCATCATAAGACTAAAAAGAAATTTGAAATTATTGACTTATACGAAAATATTGAAAATGAAAATTTTGATGATTTACTGACCCTTGATCTAATTGAAAACGACGAAAACACTGTAAATATTGATACTGCAACCATTAATTTTTGCTTAATTGGTAAACCTAACGCCGGAAAATCAAGTTTATTTAATGCTTTGCTCAAAAAACATCGAAGTATTGTCGATAGCATTTCTGGCACTACCCGAGACAGTGTTAACTGGGAAACAACTTATAAAAACCGTAATTACTGCTTAGTTGATACCGCAGGAATTCGCAAGAAATCTAAAGTTGGCTATAGCCTAGAAGGCTTTGCCGTTGTGCGTGCATTAAAATCATTAAGTGCCTGTGATGTTGCCGTTTTAGTCATAGACGCAACTTTGATGATAACTGATCAAGATCAAAAAATTGCCGCAAAAATCGTTGAATCTGGTAAAGCTTGTGTAATCGTGGTAAACAAATGGGACCTTATTGAAGATAAAACGTTACGTAAAAATATGACCGATGAAATCAGAACGCATTTACGCAATTTAAATTTTGCGCCAATCCTATTTTTAAGTGCTTTAAAAGAAAGTAATTTACCCAAAATATTTGAAGCCGTTGAATTAGCTTATAAATCTTCAAAATTCCGAGTTGGCACCAGCCCGCTAAATGAGGTGATTCATAAAGCGCTTACCTTAAGTCCGCCACCAGCATTAAAACGCGGAAAACGATTAAAGGTTTATTATGTAACTCAAGTCAGTGTCAGCCCACCATCCTTTGTCTTATTTGTAAATGATAAGGGAGTATTCCAGCCAAGCTATGAAACTTATCTTGAACGTAAAATCAGAGAAGCTTTTGATTTTAAAGGCACGCCGATTCGTTTATTTGTTCGACCAAAAATCAATAAGAGGAAATAAAAGCATTGACTGGTTTAGATTTAGGTTTTATATTGCTAAGTTATTTATTAGGCGCGATTCCCTTTGGTTATTTAATTGCCAAATATATTTATGGCCTAGATATTCGCGAACTAGGGTCAAAATCTACTGGAGCCACCAACGTTTATCGTTGTGTTTCCAAAAAAGCTGGTGTTTTAGTATTTATCCTGGATTTTTTAAAAGGTTATCTACCATTAATAATTTATTTACAACTAAATACCAATAGTAAACTTATCACGCTAAACTATACATATATTGCCTTAATAATTGCTTTTATGGCTATGCTTGGCCATAGTAAATCAATATTTTTAAACTGGTCCGGTGGTAAAAGTGCCGCAACTGGACTTGGCACAATTTTTGCCCTAGATTATCGAGTGGGATTTTTAAGTTTCATCTTTTGGTTTACTATTGTTATAATTTTTCGCATCGTTTCCTTGGCATCCCTATTGACTTCTTTTCTTACCATTATTTTAATGTACTTATTTAAAAACCCCTTACCATTTACACTTTATTGCTTACTTGGCTTTATTTTTGTAAGTTTTCGGCATAAAGACAATATAATTAGAATTATCCACAATAAGGAAGCAAAAATTTGAAAAAAACTATTTCATTATTAATATTATTAATTATTAATTTAAACACACCAGTCTGGTCTAAATCGCCAACAACTAACAATACTAAATTAACGCTTTTACCCGAAGAACTTGTAAATATAAAAGTTTATAAGACGTGCAATAAAGCTGTAGTTAATATTTCAACTATTGCTACAGCTGAAGATTTATTTTTTAATGTTTCACCCAAAGAAGGTATGGGGTCCGGCACAATAATATCTAACGATGGCTATATTTTAACAAATAACCATGTTATTGAACGAGCTCAAAATATTAGTGTCACCTTGTTTGATGGCTTAAGCCTTAGAGCAACAATTGTTGGCTGTGATCCATCCAATGACATTGCCATACTAAAAATCGATCCACCAAAAAATATAAAATTAACCATAATTCCTTTTGGTGATTCCAACCAATTAGAAGTAGGTCGCAAAGTCTTAGCTATTGGCAACCCGTTTGGCTTAACCAGAACTCTTACCGTAGGCATAGTATCAAGCCTGGGGCGCACACTTAAAACCGAAACCGGCAGAATGATTAAAGGAGTAATCCAAACTGACGCGGCCATCAATCCCGGAAATTCTGGCGGACCACTGCTTGACAGTCAAGGTAAAATGGTTGGCATTACTACTGCTATTTTAAGTAGGTCCGGTCAATCATCCGGCATTGGTTTTGCTATCCCCATAAATATTGCTAAAGGCATCATACCTGAATTAATAGCTAATCATGGAATTATAAGACCCGATTTAGGCATATTGGCTTTTCAGCCAACTGAATTAGGCTTAAAAATTGTCAAACTTGATCCCAATGGTCCAGCAGCCCAAGCTGGATTATCTGGTCCGAAGCTAGTAGTCTATCAACAAGGACCTTTCACCATTCAATCAGTTGACAGCACCCAAGCTGATATAATTGTAGGTATTGACAATCAAAAGATTCAAAGTGTTGATGATTTGCTATCATATTTAGAGAAAAAGAAACCCGGCCAAAATGTTACAATTAATGTTTTACGTAACGGCAAACTTAAACAAGTAACGGTAAAATTAGGAGTTAGTTCAACTTAAAAGATAAGGAGAATACAAGTGGCAAGAATTCTAGTAATTGATGATGATCAATCAATCGTCGAATTAGTTAAGGTGAACCTGGAAATGCAAGGACATCAAATCTATACGGCTAGTGATGGTATTAAAGGTCTGGCGCTTGCCCAACAACACCGACCCGATTTAGTTATTCTTGATGTAATGATGCCCGATCTTGATGGGTTTACCGTTTGTCAAAGATTAAGACAAAACCAACATACCCATAGTATTCCCGTTATTTTACTAACGGCTCTAGGCATGACTAAAGATAAAATTACCGGCTTTGATTCAGGAGCTGACGATTATCTGGTGAAACCATTCGAAATTGCCGAGTTACAAGTTAGAGTTCGCGCGCTCTTAAGACGATCAAGCTCAGCACCAAAATCATCAACATTACCAGAAATATTAACGGCTGGCGAAATTACATTAATCCCGGAAAATTTACAGGCTAAAATAGGTGAAAGAGTTATCAAATTAACCCCAACAGAATTTGAAATTTTACACTGCCTTATGCAACATCATGGTCAGACAGTATCAACTGGCAAATTACTCGAAGAAGTTTGGGGTTATGCACCTGATGATGATGTTGATACCATTCGTGTCCATATCCGCCATTTACGTACCCGCATTGAAACAGCTGAACGTAAATATGTAAGAACGGTTTATGGTGGTGGCTATCAGTTAGTAGCTGAAGGCTATAACAAAGGTGAATACGAATAATAACTCCACTCTTGTTGTAACACTACTGACAGTATCATAAAATATTTTCTCTTTTACGGATCCTACTTTTGACAGGTGAATCCAACTTTTCAAACAATACAATTGTACTTTGTCAAAAACAAACTAGCGTAAATGATGAAAATCAGCAAAGAACTAAGATAATTATAAACGATTTAATAAAATTTATTTGAACATTAAAATTTCAAATAAATTTTTATATTAGGCTAACTCTTAATTTTTAGGTAGCCAATTTCTACTCTTAACTAATTCAAGCACATTTTGGGGATTTGGGGGTGGCCAAGGATAGAATCATCAACTGGATCGATAAAAGCTTTATGAGCCAACAATAAATCTAAAATTTGCGTATTAGCACTTACATGACTTGCATATGCACAAGCCTGCCACATTGGGCTATCAGAATTAGCTGTAATATTAGGTAAAGCCCCCTTGGCTAATAACAGTTGAGGGACTGTCACATCCTGCGTTGAAACACAAGCACAAGCCAAAGCACTTAAGTTATTAAAAGTACCATTAGGCTTCGCCTGATAATCTAATAAAAGCTTAACCAAGTTAAGATCAATTGTGATTTAAAAACCCTTGATATTTCTAAAGCTATGTTTTGGATAAATATATCCAAAACATAGCTTGGGTAGGCTTGAAAGCTTGGAAACTGAAAGTTATTAACAGTTAATTACTATGACAATTAGATTAAATGTTATTTGGGGTAGTTTAACTTGCTGCAAAACCCTGGTATATTAATTGCATAAGGGTGAGCAATGAAACAAACGAGTAGTTGTGATGAGCCCAGGGGCAATGTAGAAACGTCAGGTGGCGCCCACCGGAAACATCGGCTAGCAGCCCGCTTTATGTGATATTTGGCTAAAGCATAAAGAAATACTAACGCTTGTAAGCCACAAGCAGCCAAATAGTAGCAAAAACACCATCGTCGAACTTGATTTGAGATGGTGTTTTTGTTTTTAATATTATTATTTAAGAGCCTTAGCTTATTATAAATTTTTTTTTTACTTGGAATTCATTTCTTGATTATAAGAAGCCGAGCCGAAATAATGTCTATTTTAGTTAGTGAAATCGTAATAGTGTAAGTAATTAAATTTTAGACAAAACAAATTATCTTAATTAAGGCTGAATTAACTTTAGGCTATTTATTTACCTCGTAACCCTTATTTAACAGCATTTCAAAAATATAATTAAAATCTTCCTGATACCAAATATCATCGAGAAAACTGCCACTAAATGGAGGCCATTTAGGCTTGTCACCAAAGACGTCTTTAGTCAATGACTGGTTAAAATCAGTATATAATTTATCAGCTTTTACTTTATCATTTAAATTAATAGCCATGCTAAAACGATAGAATTTAGGTAAAAGCTTAGTTTTATGCAATTCACTAGATTTAATTAGCGATTTATCAGCTAAATCATAATGTTTTAAAGCACTTAAATAACGAGCATAAGCAAGTTCTAAACGAAAGTTTTTAGCATCTCTTACTAATCCGTTTTTTAATACCATTAAACAATCGTTATAATCATAAATTTGAAAATAATATTTTGACTTTAAATAAGCCAAGTTGTTGATAATATGATTTGATGAAAAAAATCTAGGCCAGATATAAGAATATTGTGGATTTAATTTTTCAATTGCATCGGCTTTTTGAAAATACACTGACACAGGAATACCATGAGTTTCAGTAAGATTAGTGGCATAATAATAGTTTTTCAGTAATTCTAAATAATTAAAGGTAGTAAAATTAATATCAAATAATAAATACAGTAAAATAATTAAAGTCACTCCATGCATTCGTTTAGCACCAGCTAAAGGTGGTTTAATCATAAATTTAACTAATCTATTATTTAATTTAAGATTGGAACAATTATTTTTTATCTTATTAATTAACAAAACTTGCGTTTGATAATTAGCTAAGCTAAAAGGTATCGTTAAAATGGTTTCGTTATGAATCTTATTCAAACATCCGGTTAAACAATCTGATTTAATTTCTAAATTACCCCAAAAATTTAACTTTAATTCTTTAATTACCTGAAACTGAACATGTTTTAAGCCAAAACTTATACCAGGTGGATAATTAGGATTATCAAGGCTTAATAGCTCTCGAAATACAATTAATGGCTTACCTCTATGTAAGGGATAAACAATTAAATTAAAAATATTTAGTTCAAGGGTGACTAAAAGGATAAAAGCTAAAGTTAAAATTAAAATAAAACTTAATAGAACTAAAGTATTAAGATTACAACTAAACCAAAAATTAAAAACATATAAAGTAAGAAAAACCACTTCTAGAATAAAGAAACTTAGCCCAATCATCATATTCCATTGATGGGTTAAACATGTTTTTATACTATTATTATAAGTTTTTAATTTAAATAAATTGACTTTATTCATCTTGACCACTAACATTATATTAAAAGATAAAGGGAGAAAAATTTTGACCTTAACAAAATATCAAAATAACATAAAAACTAAAGAAAACCGCATAAATAATTTAAAACCAGAAATTAAAATTATTGTAACAATGCCAGCTTACAACGCTGCTAAAACTTTACTTAAAACTTTTGAAGATATTCCTCATGGCCTAGTTTCCGAAATAATCTTAGTTGATGATTGTTCTAAAGACGATACAGCTCAAATAGGCAGTTCTTTAAATATTAAAGTAGTTGAACATCCGCATAATGTTGGCTATGGTGGTAATCAGAAAACCTGTTATCTTGAGGCTTTACGCGATGAAGCTGATATTATTATTATGCTTCACCCTGATTATCAATACGATCCCCGTAAAATTCCTGAATTAATTGCCCCTATTATTAATTCACAAGCGGACATTGTGCTTGGGTCAAGATTTTTAAATAATGGTGCCTTAAAAGGCGGCATGCCTTACTATAAATTTATTGCTAACCGTTGTCTAACGTTTTGCCAAAATTTAATCCTTGGCACCAATTTGTCTGAATTCCATACTGGTTACCGTGCTTATAGTCGCAAATTTCTTGAAACCGTTCCTTTTTTGCGCAATTCAATAGCATTTGTCTTTGATGCCGAAATTTTGTGTCAAGCCGTTTACTTTAATTTTAAAATTGCTGAAATTGGTGTTGAAACTCGTTATTTTCCAGAAGCATCTTCAATTAAATTAGGCAGTTCAATTATTTATGGTCTAGGTGTTTTAAGAGTATTATTAATTTACCTTTTAGCTAAATTAAAGCTGCTTAATAGCAGATTGTTTCAACCTTAAAATTGTAAATTAATATGCTTGCGCTAAAAATAATTGGTTTTTTGCATCAAGAATACTAGTGTTAAAACCTAACATATTCACGCAGATGCAGACCATGAAAGTAATTTATTTGCCTTGTCATTTTAAAATTATGCGGTAACATATTTTTTATGGCCTCGCCTTCTTGAGCGGTAATTAAAATAAATTTAACCGGCTTAAATTTTATAAAAATGTTTTCTATTTGTTTTACTTCCATAGCTGGAGAAAGCCCAATTTGGCGATAAGGTCGAGTTAAATACCGATCCAAACATACAATATCATAGAATTGACTGACAAAAACAAAATAATCCTTAGGGTTATACTTGCTTAAATCATTTGCTAAACTTTGCCAAGGCTCTTTTTGAGGAATTATATGAGTATAACTAGTATTTATCAGGCAAAAAATAATTTGAATTAAAATAACCGATTTAAATAATTTTAAATAGTGTCGCGATAAATTATATAATCCTATGCCACCTAAAATAAAAGCACTAGGAGCAATTGCATAGCTATAACGTGATATTTCAATCAATTTTTGATTTTTAACAATATCCAATCCCCATAATAAAAGAGATGGAACAAGCAGCCAAAGCCAAAGATATTCAACTGTTAGCCTTTTAAACTCTTGGCTATTAGAGAAATTAAGCATTTTATCATTAGCATTTTTTACAAATAGCCCTTTTAAACTGAACAAAAGGATAACAGCTGCTGAACCATATAATAATATACAAGGTAAAATTATTTTTTTACCACTTAAAAATAAAATAAAATTTAAAGGCAGTCTTACCACTAAAGCATAAATTGGCCACCACAAAGTAGCTTTACGTGTTACATAAAAAACCTGATGGGGAGCATGTAAGGCTTCTAAGAACAAATTAAACCAGGGAAGCCAGATGATT
>JAKAZS010000033.1 GCA_021815785.1 bacterium | reverse complement strand
TGCGAAATCACCCTGAACAATGCTCGTGATCAACTCTACAAATTATCAACAACGCAGCAATTAACCCCTACAGAATTAGCCCAATTTCAAACTCAACTTAGCCAAGCCTGGATTGCCATTGAAACTGCTAAGCGAGCTGTTCGCTTCCGCAACGTTACCCTGGCTCATAAATCTGCTAAAATCGGACTTGCCTTGGTTGATAAAACGATTATCCAAATTGACTGCTTGAATTTGCATATATGTCAATCGCCTAAACATTAGCGATAAATCCATCAACACATATAACCATCAAGTAAAAGACCTAGGGTCTGTTTTCTTCATTGGTCTAAATTACATACAACAAACATACCTCCAGTTTGCGCCATTGCAGGTATTGCGCTGTGAATTATAAAAATAAAAATAACCACTTCAATATCTAAAGGAGAAGAAAATGGAACCTTATACTTTAGTTGTAGTCGACATGCAACCTGATTTTGAAGCCTCTAACAATCCGGCCACAATTGCTAATGTAAAACGAGAAATTATTGAAGCAAAAGCAAAACAAATGCCCATTCTATTTTTGGAAGTTCCGTATTTTAGCCCCTTGGACGAAAGAGGCTTACGCCATACCCACCAAGAACTAACCCAATTGGTGAAGTTTTACCCAAACACCACACGCTATCCAATTGAAAAACTGCGCTCAGATGGTTCATATCAGGTTCTTTGGGCTTGTGAGCAAAACCATTATACTAATTCACATTTTCGCATTTGTGGGGTAAATACCAATATTTGCGTTTACGAAACAGCTGTTGGCCTTAGTCAAAATGGTGTGGTTGAAGTAATTAAAAACGCATGTAACACAACAACTCCAATGTATGATTTTAACGATTTTAAAAACAAGACCAACATATTCTTTGCCTAAGTGCAAGTATTGGCGAATGTATTACTTAAAACAGGGTACAAAAATATCTGTTACCCTGTTTTTTTTTATTTTATAAACTATATCATATAATAGATATAGTTTATAAAATAGTTCTTAAATATCAGCTCAAGCCATAAAGCAAAAATCAAATAAAAATTAGTTCTTGAATTGCTTAAGCGCATATATTAACGATCAAACCATAATCAAAGCCTAACATGACTAGAAAAACAGCCGGATAAACACCGACAAGCAAAGTAAATGTTTGGGTAAATTAAATTTAAATCTAGGCAAAGATAATATAGGGTCCAAATTATATAAGGACTAAAATTGATCATGACTAGCCGGTATTTATACTAAATAATATAGTAATATTAACCAATAAGAAAAATGTCGTAAAAGTGGTTGGCACTTTACCGACATTTTTCTTATCCGGAATACAACTTCATACGATAGATACGACTTTTAGCAACAATCATTTGAAATACTCATTCAAATCATACAAACTACGAGTTTTCAAATTGATCGTTAAGTAATTAGCGCGAGCAAACGGAAGGGCAACCAAACGGCATTTTGCGAGGCTGACGAGCAACCTTAGATCCACTATAAGCGATTACATAGGCCTGACTATCAGCAATTACCAGTGAACCGAAAAAAGCGTTCACCGTAGAATTGTCATTAGCCCTACCTTTAGAACCAGCGTAAGCCGAAACAGTCGAACCCGCCTGCGCAATAAATTCACAGCCGTCATAAGCTTCAAGCTCACAACCATTGCCAACAATGACATGTTCATTGGCTTTGGCTGTATAATGACCCGGACGGTCCAGAACTACATAGTGACTCATAGCCTGGGCATATATTGCTGGCGGTGGTTCAAAAGAAGTGAAGTTAGGTGTAAACATGACACATCTCCTTAGAGTATAAATTAACAAACTTGTGAAAAACAAGTTTGTTAATTTATGATTTAGGGTTAGAGAAATTAATTCAATAGGCTTTACAAGAATGAGAAAAGTAAAATGTATAATTACAACTTAAATAAATAGATCTCAAGTAGTCAACAGCAATAAAGCTCAAAGCACAAGTAAAATCGAAGCCGGTAAATAAAAACAAAAAAACTTTAAGGGGAGTATACGCAAAAGCAATTGGTTTACAATTTGCATGCTTAAATGATTGCGATTTTAACTGAATTTTATCAAAAAAAAATACAATCGTTTTTAACAACATTTTTCATATAGCTTATAATATATTACATCATATCGCAGCTCGCGCAAGCGAACAGTCGTACTGAAGTGGATAATTCATTAAGAACTATCTCAGCTTGCGCCATGTTTCTCATAATCAGTCAAGAATATTTAACTAAAAGCCAAACCAAATAAATCCATTGATTTACCATATTATTGTAAACCTTAAGCAAAATTATGATTCAACAAAGGCCTGAATTCACTATACTTGCTTAGGCGTAAGCTTAATCCAAGTCAAGCAATAAATAATGGCAATTGAGCCAATGTACTATATTTTTTATTAGTCAAATTACTTTCCACAATACTTAAATCGGCCAATTTTAATTCAAGCGGAATCACTTTACGTAATAAGCGAATATCATTAACATTTAATTTAGGCGGCAATTTGGGATTTGGATTAACTTTTATGGCCAGTTTAGTTTTAGCCGAAATATTATTACTCTCACTATAAAAGCGAGCAATAGTTATATGAGGCTTAAAAGGTCTTAATGCCTGATCGCGAACTTTAGGTTCAATAAAGGGAAAAATAGCTCTTTGGATTTTTGACTGCAAACTAATTACCGCATCATTAAGACTATTTGTGGTCACAACTAACGTTTTAGGACTTTGGGGATTTGGCCAAAACTCTACTTGGTCAAAACTTAAAATTAATTTGGCCTTATTTTTAATAAACTCTTCCTGATTATTATCAATCATAGTCTCAAGCCCCTGGTGAATTTTGACTAAATTAGCTTTTTCCACGATACCAAGAAAAAGCCAGGTTAAATGGAGTTTTTCTAAACTAGTAAAATTAAATTTTTTACCCCAGAAATCACTTAAATGATGATTACTGTCTTTTAATAGTTTAATTTGTTCAACTAAATTATTATTGAGAAATGTCCCCACAAATATTCTTGACATAAAGTTAAATTCCTTGGAAAATTTTATTTGGTATAAAAAGTTTTATTTTCATTGGCCATGCTTATTAACAATGGTGAAATTTTATTAGCCGTTACTAAATAATTACTGTATTTTTCTAAATCCTTAACAACATTACCTAAACCATAATTATCAGCAAAACGCAATGGACCACCATGATAAGCGGGAAAACCCATACCCAGTACACAGGCCAAATCAATTTCTTTGGCTTTTTTAACAATTTTTTCGGATAGACAAAAACTGGCTTCATTAATCATTGGCAATAAAAGTTTCATTTTAAGTATCGCCAGTATTTCCGGTGATGGCTTATCGGGACTGATATTTAGACTTAATTTTGCCAGGATTGGCAAATTAAAACCTTGAATATTTAAAACATCGTCATAAAGATAAATACCATTTTTCTGGTATTTACCCGATAATTGAATGGCTTTAATGTTATCAATTAAAATCGGTAGCATCGTCTTAGTAATAACATTATAACTAACCAAGGCATCAATAGCTTTAAAAGCTAAGTTCATACCAATTTCATCAAACAAGGCAACTGGTCCAATCGGCATCCCAAAACTTTGCGCTGCTTCTTCAATATGATTTAGCGCATATCCTTCAAACGCACACCAACAACAGGCCAGTAAATAACTAAGTAAAATGCGATTCATTAAAAAGCAAGGTGAATCATTCACGAGGATTGCGGTTTTATCCATTTTCTTAACCAAACCAAAAGCTGTAGCAATTGATTGGGAACTGGTTTCATTATGAGGGATGATTTCAGCTAAAGGCATATGTTGAACCGGATTAAATAAATGCAACCCCAAAAACCGTGAATTATCAGGCAAATCACTAGCCAGATCAGTGATTTTAAACGAAGATGTATTGGATAAAACAACGGACTGAGTATTTTCTAAAATATCTTTAATGACTTTTACTTTTAAAGCAAAGTCCTCACGAACGCACTCAATAATGACTTCCGAATCAACAAAATCAGTAGTATCATGAATTATTTTCAAATTGGGATGTTTAGCAATATTTTCTAAATCTCGGTTGCGCTCAAGATCAGAACTAAGTCGCAATGACTTCAAATTAACTTTTAAACCTTGCTTTAAGGCAAAATTAGCTATTGAACACCCCATAAGCCCAGTACCAATGATACCAATATTGGCAACCTTATTAGTCTGGTAATGTGTACAAATTTGATTAGCTTGCTGATTAGCAAACTCATTAGTAAAAGAAAGAAAAATTTGATTTTTAGTTTGCGGCATTAAAGCTAGATTAGCAAAAGCTTCGCGTTCTTTCAACAATCCAGCATCAAGATCATTGTGATAGCCAGTTTCCATACAAGCCAAGACTTCATCATAAGCCGGATACTTACCTTTAAGCTTCATAGCTATAATGCGTTTGTTTAAATTAAGTAATTTTAAAATTGTTTTCTCATCTTCAAGATGCATTCCCGACCTTGATGAGACTTCATGCTTTAAAGCCATATCCACTAATTTAACTTCAAGCGTGCTAATCAAATCATCACTACTTACCAACTGATCAATTAAACCAATTTCATAAGCTTTATCACTACTTATATGGCTAGAAGTCAAAATCATTTCTAAGGCATTTTTGTATCCAATAATTTTAGCAAGCCGTTGGGTTCCACCTAAAGCTGGAATAAGACCCAATTTTACTTCAGGCAAACTAAATTGTGTATCTGAAGAATTCGAAGCAATCCGATAATCAGTACACAAAATCAATTCCAATCCGCCACCATAACATAAACCATTTACAGCTACAACAATTGGCTTGGCTAATTTAGTCAAGTCAGAAAAAACACTTTGGCCACTAAGCGCCAAATTAAATATTTTATCCTTATCTTTAGCTTTATATATTTCCATAAGGTCAGCGCCTAAACAAAAATGGCTAATTTTACCTGAAATCAAGCCAATGGCCTTAACTTTATTGTCTTCATTTAAAACCTTAATAGCATCAGCGAATTCTTGAAGAGCCGTTTCACTTAAAATATTATTGCGACCAGTAGCGTTAAGAATAACAAAAGCCACACCACTTTTACGATAACGAATCAGTAATTGTTTGTAATTGAGCAATGTAGTCATATTTATTTAGGATCTCCATCATTCGTGACTTTATTAAAATTCTGCGCAATAGCCTTAGGACCACCCAGTCCTTTTAAAATCATTACCGCACCTAAGGACAATGGCAATAACATTATTAACGTACTCATTAAGGACATCGTGGGGAAATACATTATCAGCGAACTTAAAATGGAGAAGAAAATTAAAACCAAAGCCAAAGCCGTAACAAACCAGGCAATTTTATTTTTAGGATTGTAAAAAATCCAGCCAATACCCACTAATAATGGCAATAGAATAAAACCAAAGCCGCCACTACCTAGTCCTAAAAAAGCCAAGGCACCAGTGCCCACTCTGACATGTTGAAATAACATCAATAGGCCAATAAGCATTAACACAATTCCTGAAAACAACTGAAAATCAGATTTTAAAGGAGTTGTTGCCGATTGAATTGATTCAAGATTAGACTTTTTCAAATTTGTCGAACCACCTTTATTCATCATATTTTTTTTTTCGTTTGCTAATTGAACCTCTAATTCTAACTGATTTAATTCATCAAGAATTTTTTTATTTTTTTCGTTATTAATATCCATAAGTCCGCCTTTTTACTAGTATTTATAAATATGACACCACTATTTTTTAAACCATTGTTGTAACTAAAGTAAAATTTATTACTAAAAAAATAACTTAAATACAAGTAATTTTAATAAGCAAATAATATCTATAATTAAATTTTAAGCTCATAGTAATATTTCTGTGTTTATCAAAACTGGCTGCAAAAGAAATTATAATTTAACCTGACATAACAAATCTTCAAGAATATACTTTGCTTTATAAGCAATAGGCATTTTCCAACCAACACCAAATGAACACTGTGAAATCTTTAATGTTGGTGCTGATTGCTTGCGTTTAAATTCACTCCTGTCGATCAAATTTACTACATCTTGAACTAAATTAATATTATAGCCTAATTCTTCAATTTGGGGAACACTTAAATGTTCTTCGACATAATAACTAATTATTTTATCTAAAGTCGCATAAGGTGGTAAAGTGTCATCATCAAATTGATTCTCACGCAATTCAGCTGAAGGCCTTTTCGTGATTGTACTTCGGGGAATTATTTCCTCGCCAGCCATTACATTTATATAATTGGCCAATTCATAAACTTTAGTTTTTAACAAATCCCCAATGGCACAAAGCCCGCCACACATATCACCATAAAGAGTACAATAACCACAAGCAATTTCCGATTTATTGCCCGTATTTAAAACCAAATAATTAAATTCATTAGAAATTGCCATAAGAATAATACCCCGCAGTCGCGGCTGAATATTTTCTAAACTTAAACTGTTTTTCAAAGCATAAACATTATCTTGAAAATTCAATAAAGTCTCTTGCATCATTTTATCTATAGGAATAACATCAAATTTTATCCCCAAATTATTGGCTAAAACCCTTGCATCATCAAGTGCATGACCTGATGAATATTTGCTAGGCATAGCTACACCATAGACATTTTGAGCCCCCAACGCATACTTAGCAATACAAGCAGTTACAGCTGAATCAATTCCACCAGACAAGCCAATGACAACCTTGCTAAAACCACATTTTCGGGTAAAATCCTTAACCCCTAGAACTAGTGCTTTAAATATATTTTCTAATTGATTATCACCTTCTATGACATTTTGAGCCTTAAAGCGTTGACTGCGCGAGTCAAAATCAACAACAATCAAATCTTCTTCAAAGGCTTTGGCAACCATTTGAATTTTACCATCACGATCAGCAACGAAAGACCGTCCGTCAAAAATCAATTCATCATTACCAGCAATCTGATTAACGTAAATTATCGGCAAATTAAATTTTTTAGCAGTATTTTGGATTAAATCGCAGCGAACTTTTTCCTTGTTTATTACATAAGGCGAAGCCGATAAGTTAATAATTAAATTCGGGTCCAAAAGCTTAAGCTTGGCAACCGGATCGCTTGTATAATTACGATTTTCCCATTCTCTTTGATACCAGATATCTTCACAAATGGTTAAGCCAAAGCGAACATCATCAACAGTGAAAACATTATATTCATTGGTACTTTCAAAATAGCGAGCTTCATCAAACACATCATAAGTAGGCAGCAAGGTTTTGTACTGACGACCCACAATTTGGTTATGATCAATAAAGGCCGCAGCGTTAACTAATTTTTTACTAACTGATGACTTTACATCAACATAGCCCACAATTACCCCAATACCTTCAACTCTTTCAGTCAAATACGCCAAAGCCTCACGATTTGATCTTACAAAACTAGGCTTAAAAATGAGATCCAATGGCGGATAACCACAAATGGCCAATTCAGGGAAAACAATTAATCTAGCCCCAAGAGATTTAGCCTGATTCGCATAATCTAAAATTTTTAAAATATTCCCAGAAATATCACCAACAGTTGGATTTATCTGACCTAATGCAATTTTCATAATTAATTATTCTCGATTTTATTGAAATTGTAGAATTTAATACTTTCATTTAAGATAATTTTAATGTATATTAGTAGCAGGATGACTAGAAAGAAGTTTTTTATGCTTAAAAATACAATTAAATTTATCATACTTTTGTTAATTTTAAATGGCTCATTTAATATTATGAGCTACGCCGATGAAAATGAAATAAATGGTTTTGCCCATAACTTAAACTGGAAAGCAACTGGGCTAACCAATGGGGCCTCAACCTGGGTTAATATCTGGAATTACCCCCAAGATAACATCGAAGCCTATTGCCAGAAATATTATGCTAATGGCATCACTAATTTATTTGTTCAAACCTCAAGATCAAACACGAAAGACATTGTCAACCCGCAAAAACTTGAAGTGATTATTGAATGTTGTCATAAATATGGCATGAAAGTAATTGGCTGGACGTATCCTAACCTTGACAATATTAGAAGTGATGCGCAAAAATTAATAACCGCAGCTCAGTTTAGGACGGCTAAAGGCGAAGGCCTTGACGGTATGGTTGCTAATTTAGAACACAATTTAAGCACAAATAATGTTATTGCCTACTCACAAATAATTAGAGACAATTTAGGAGGTTCATATCCACTTATTGCCTGTGTTTACAGTCCATTAAATAAATGTATAGAAGTCAAGAAAACCCCTTGGAAAGTATTATCTGAATATTATGACGTCATTGCACCAATGGCCTATTGGAATTCAAAATACCAAAAATATGACGTTTATGATTACACCATACAAACAATATCGCAAATACGGGCGCTTAGCCAAAAACCTTATCAAAACATCCATGTGATTGGTGATGGCATGAAAACCGACCCGAGTACCATTAGTCTATTTTTAAAAGCCTGTCATGATGGTTTAGCAACTTCAGCTAGTGTTTATCCCCAAAATGCCCTGACTATAGCTCAGTGTGATGCTTTAGAGACCTATTCTAATTACATATCGAAAGACAATGTATATAAACTTGCATGTTTAAAGGCTTTGTACAATGAACCTTTAGCTAGTTATTTTAAAAACAACGATATTGCTCAACCCGTAAGTACTGGTGATTTTTTAGCGATTATTAGCAATCAAATTAATTTAAAACCAATTCAAACCAATTTAAACAAATTCCTAGCTAAAATTTCCATTAATTCATTAAATTTGAATCAACCTATAAACAAAAATACCGCTTATCAAATTTTGGCTTTTATTTTAAATTCTCATCAAAATCATAAACATTCTAATATATCGGATAAAAACTGGCTAATTCCCAAAGCTTATGCTGACAATCAAGTCAACAAGGGAGAAAAAATCTTAAACTACTTAGATTTAGCCCAAATGCTCTGGCAAGAAAGTAATGTTTTAAATTAATTTTTAACTTTGGTTAAATTGGAAAAACTAAGGGTAAATTATATATATAAGAAATTAGTAATTTATTTTTAATAAAGATCATAAAAGGTACTAGTGTTTAATCACTTAATTGATTTGAAAATATTTTTATAACTAATATAACAATTTAACTGCAGTTTTCAATTGAAAATCTGCAAGTCTTAGTTTAGTAATCGGAGGAATGAACATGCATGTTACCGTAACTGGAAAGAATATTGAATTAACTCGTGCATTAAAGGAGTATTTAATCGAAAAATTAAACCGTGCCCAAAAACATTTTGAACAACCTTTAGAAGCCATTGCCATTTTAAGCGTAGCCAAAAATCCGTCGATGGCTCAAAATCAAACGGCTGAGGTTACCATTAAAATTAATGGGACAATTATCCGAGGCGAAGAATCTACCGAAAATATGTATGCCTCAATTGACCTGGTGGCAGATAAAATTGAACGACAATTGCGGAAATTCAAAACCAAATATTATCAACGACCAGCCAAATCCAAAGAATCACTGGTTTACGATATTAATAACGATACCGAAACAGAAGAAGAAGAATTTGATTTAGAAAACCTGGAATTGCAAGTAATTAACCCTAATAAAGAAAATCCTGGTCCAAAAATTGTCCGCTCCAAACGCTATCCATTAAAACCAATGACTCCGGAAGAAGCGTCCCAACATATGGATTTACTTGGTCATGAGTTTTTTATGTTTATCAATAAAGAAACCAGTCAAGTAAATACCGTTTACAGTAGAAGAGATGGGCAGTATGGATTAATTGAACCAGAATTATAATTATTACATTATTAATTTTTCATACAAAACAAAATTCGAAATTTAACAAAATTCAAATTTTATACATATTTAATGCTATAAGTAAGTAAATTACTTATGGTAGGTTTTAACTTAAAGGGGTTGTCAATAAAGCAATGCTTATCAAAGCTGTAAAAGACTTAAGATATGCCATTTTACTCTTTACAATTTTTTCGAACACTTCAATTTCGTCAGCGCAAACCGATCCAAGATTAATTAATCTTAATAATGAAGGTGTCAAATTAATTAATCAAAATCAATTTTTACCGGCTATAAAAAAACTCGAAGAAGCCCTAGCTATTAACCCAAATTATCAAAAAGCTAAAGTCAATTTAGCTATAGCCTACAATAACTATGGCCTAACCTTAACCAAAGATCCCAAAACCGCACTCAAACAGTTTGAACAGGCTGCATATCTAGCACCTAACGTATCGCAGACCGTCAGTAATCTTAATGGGATTATTAGTAATTTAGGATTAAATCCCAATTCTTTTAAAGACCGGGTTAAATTAGCCAGCGATGATAGACTACAAGGTAATTTTAGTGGCGCTATTGTAGAATATTTAGCAGCTATAAATATTCATGACGATCGTGATGTACGAATTAAACTTGGTGATGTTTATCGGGTCAACAATCAAATCAAAGATTCAATCGATCAGTTTAAACTAGCTGTGCTGATGAAAGATACCGCTGATGTCGAGCTCAAACTTGGCCAGGCTTACCAAGCTAGCGGTGATCTCACGAGTGCGATAGGTTGCTATTCAAAAGCAATGACGCTTAAACCTGATGACTCAGATGTTATCGACTCCTTGGTAGCTGGCTGGGAAGATGCCTTAAAACAAGATCCAACAGCACCAGCCAATCATATTGGTCTAGGTCAAGCCTTACAATTCCAAGGTGATTTTGGTCAAGCTGAAGCAGAATACAAAACCGCCTTAAGCTTTTCGCCTAATCACCAAAATGACTTAGCGGCTAAATTGTTAGCCGCTTTACCTGAAGCTAAAAAACAATTCCAGGTTGATCGTCATATTAATTCGGGTGTCGACTTACAAACCCGTAAACATTACAACGAAGCTATTGCTGAATATCAAAAAGCCCTGGCGCTCGATAAAAACAACGTGTCGATTTTAATTAATATTGGTAGCGCCTATGAAGCGCAAGAAGACAACCAAAATGCTATCACTTTCTATAAACAAGCACTGGCCATTGATCCTAATAATAAATCGGCTAACGAAGGCTTAAAACAAGCAACTGAAGCCTTAAGTCAGCAAAAGCTAGATTCTACGGCTAAAGATGCCGATACCTTATTTAAAGCCGGTAAATATGATGAAGCTATCCAAAAATATCAAGATCTAATTGCAAGCGATCCTAAGGATGCCGCAACTTACTTTGATATCGGTGCGGCCTATCAGGCTAAAGGCGACCTAAATAATGCTATTGTCAATTATCGTCAGGCCGTTAACCTTGCTGATGCTAAAACCGCTCCCGCCTATCAAAAAGCTTTAAATAAAGCTTTAGCCAAATCAGCCGATCCAATTATTCAAAATGGTATCAAACGTCAGCAAGAAAAAGACTATGTTGGTGCCGAAACTTTCTACCAACAGGCCTTAACCCTCACCCCTGACAACGCCTCGTTATGGTTTGATATGGCTACTGCTCAATATGCTGATCAAGATTATACCAGTTCAAGATTATCGTTTAAAAAAGCTCTGGAAATCGATCCTAAAGGTCAAGCCGATGACCTCTATCTTATTGGTACCATTGAAGAAAACAATAGCGATGGTGGCAAGGCTCTAGCTACCTACAAGCAATATATAAGCCAAAATCCTAACGGTCAATATATAAGCCAGGCTAATGAACGGATTAAAGCCTTAACCAAAAACATTAATGATACCATAAAAATCAAATCGCCTGAAGAGCTAGACAATATCAAAAAGGCCAATGACGATTACACTAAAGCCGTGACTTTACAACAGAATCAACAATATGACCGGGCTTTACCCCTATATCAAGAAGCAATTAAACTTCAACCCAAAGAAGCATCATTTGCCTATGCTTTAGGAACTTTATATCAGCAAAAAAATGATTTAGATAATGCCTTAACATCATATCAACAGGCTCTAGCTCTTGATCCTAAAAATAAAGACTATCAAAAAGCCATTGATAATATAAATGAGTTAAAGGCTGGCCCAATTATTCAAAAAGCAATCGAGAAACAAACAGCTGGTGATTTAAATTCAGCCATTTCACTCTATAATCAAGCCATTGCCATTATCCCAAATAATGCCGAAATATGGACAAATTTAGCCAGTGCCTATCAGCAAAGCGATCACTTTAACGAGGCGCTTACCGCCTACAAAAAAGGGTATGATTTAGATCATAAAGCCAGTTGCGACAATCTATACTTTATTGGTATCTTAGATGAAAATGCTAGCAATGGCAAACAGGCCTTGAATCATTACTATGACTATTTAAAAGCCAGTCCCAAGGGAACCTATTCTAAACAAGCTCAAAGCCGTATCGTTGCTTTGACGGCTAATATTAATGCCTGTGAAAAAATTCCCACTCAAGCCCAGGTCAAATCTTCGCAAGCAGCAAGTGAAGCCTATAGTAATGCTGTTAAACTTCAACAGCAAGGCGGTAAATTTGAGGAGGCGCTAGCCTCATACCAAAAGGCTATCAGCCTTCAACCTAGCGAAGCTGCTTACGCTTATGGCTTAGGTACTTTATACCAGGACCATAATGATATGACTAACGCAATGATTTGGTACAATAAAGCTCATGAAATAGATCCGAAGAATCAGACCTATACCAATATTTTAACCCAAGCCAAACAATCTGTTCAATCCGGAGCTGCTACTGACGCATATAATGAAGCAGTCAAACTTCAGGATGCACAAAAATACGATGACGCCATAAATCAATATCTTAAGGCTATTAGCGCTAGCCCCAACGAAGCTTCATTTTATTACAGCCTAGGAACCTGTTACCAAGCCAAAAATGATTTAACCAATGCCTTAAACAGTTACAATAAGGCTTATACCTTGAACCCAAAAGAACCAGCCTATGTCCAAGTTATTAAACAGGTTAAAGAAAGTATGGCGGCTCCTTATCTAGAATCGGCTTATAAAAAACAAACTACTAAAGATGACAAAGGTAATTATGATATAGCTGGGGCTATTGTGGATTATGAAAAGGCTTTGAAATATGATGACAACGCCACCACGCATTTAAATTTAGGTACAGCCTATCAAGCTTTAAATAATAATATTAAGGCTATTGCTGAGTATCAAAAAGCTTTAGCACAAGACAAAAATCAGGCTGATGCTTACTACTACCTAGGCACAGTTTACGATGCCTTAAATAAGTCAGGACTTGCCTTAACCAATTATGAAAAATACGTAAAATTGGCTCCAACTGGAGCAAATGCCCCAAGCGCCAAACAACGTATTGATATTTTAAAGAAACAAGTAGTAAGACGTCGCTAGAAAGCTATCGAGGTTAATGTTTAAATTTTTTGACAAATTGTATTTTGCCCTTCTTATTGGCTATTTCATAAGCTTTGCAATTTTATGGCTAAACTATCTTCCGCAAAAATCATTTAACAAATGCATTTGCCAAAATCCGTATTTTTTTCTAGATTATACACGTTATTATGTATTTGCCCAAATAACTGATTCAGACCAAAAACAGAATTTATATAATCCGCAAATCCAAAAACAGTTTTTTAGTAAGGCAATTTTTCCCGCCAAACCTAATCAGTTTTTTAGTCAGTATCCCCCACAAACAGGAATTTTAATGCATCCGTTAAAATTCCTGCCGTTAAATTATGGCTATGCCACGTTTGTAATCATTTCAATTATATTGTTAATTACCGCTTTATTGAATTTAAAAAATAAGCTCAATCCAATTGATAATTTAACACTTCTTACTATATACTTTGGTATATTTGCGAGCATGCCCATGCTCTGGTCAATTTTATTAGGACAAGTAAATATTATCCTGGTTGCTGCCATAACTTTTATGCTCTTAGCCAATTTTAAACACAAATACATAATGGGATTATGTTCAAGTTTATGTCTATCCATAAAACCGCATTATTTTATCTTCTTTTTTCCGTTAAACCTGTTTATGAAAAACTTCAAGTTCTTTCTCGCCAGCCTAGCGGTAAATCTACTTTTATTACTTTATACCTTTAATACATTTAAGCCAAGTATTTTTACTACCTATTTAAATATGCTCAGTGAGGCCGAATCAAAATTTGCTTATCTTGGGGTAAAATTACCAGACTTTGCTAGTGATACTAATTATTTAATTACCATACGCAAATTACTCATGTTATTTTTGCCAGCCAACAACGCCTTACATGTTTCCATAATTATGTTTGGCTTAGCCTTTTGTCTTGCCGCTTATCTTTGCCTACGCAACAACTGGAAACGTTCTGAAAACACTGCATGGTTGATATCCAGCCTCATTTTAATTTATTTAGTTTTTTCACCGCACGCCCATTTTCATGATTCACTACTATTAAGTGTTATTGCGTGTTCAACAATTTCAACTTTAGCTTTAGACAAAATATTTAAATTGAAATTAAATTTAAAAATTTGGCATTTAATTTTTTATTTTTATCCTATTTTAACCTGGATAGGCTTTTTATGCTTACCACATGATTCAGGATTTCGCGAATATTTTTTCCTGATTATCAATTCATTACTCTTAATTATTTCTCTAAATCAAAATAAGTTATTTTCAGCCAAAATATAATTATCAATACAATTACAACTAACCGCTATTCCAACCAAAAGCCAGGTATATTTTGCAACAACCACTAAAATTTGAAATCGAAGCTATTTGTAAAGATACTGGAGCCCGAGCCGGAGTTTTAACCACAGCGCATGGTGTGATTAAAACTCCGGTATTTATGCCAGTTGGGACAAATGGCACTTTAAAATCACTAACTTTTGATCAGACCTTGAATTGTGGTGCTCAAATAATTTTAGGTAATTCATATCATTTATATTTACGCCCTGGTCACAAATTAATTAAAGAAGCTGGCGGCTTGCATAAATTTACATCCTGGGATTTACCTATGTTAACCGATTCAGGCGGCTTTCAAGTAATGAGTTTAAGCAAACTCTTAAAAAAAACCGATGAGGGCGTTTATTTTAAGGATCCTAAAGGTGGTTTAACGCATTTTATTGGTCCAGCAAAATCCATGGAAATTCAAAATGATATAGGTGCTGATATTATCATGGCCTTTGACGATTTCCCACCCAATCCAGCTACTTATGAACAGGCCAAATTTTCCATGGAACGCACGCATAAGTTTTTAGAAAAATGTGTGGTGGCTCATACAAACAGTCAAACACAAGCTTTATTTGGTATTGTTCAAGGCAGTATCTATGAGGATTTACGGATTGAATCAGCCAAATTTGTAACGGGTATTGATTTACCGGGTTACGCTATTGGTGGAGTTGCCGTTGGTGAAGACAGACCGCTTATTGAAAAAATCAGTAAATTTACGGCTAATCTTTTACCTTATAACAAACCACGCTACTTAATGGGGATTGGCACGCCATGGGATATTATTCATGCAATATACAGCCAAATAGACATGTTTGACTGCGTATCACCAACGAGATTAGCCCGCCATGGATCTTTCTTTTACCAGAATGAAAGTATCAGTATTAAACGGGCAAATTTTGCCCAAGATTTTTTGCCTTTAGATCCTAACTGTAAATGTGGTACTTGTCTAAGGTACAGCCGAGCCTATCTGCATCATATTGTTCGCCAAAAAGAAATGATTGGCGCTATATTATTATCCGTGCATAATGTTTACACGTTAATTAATTATGCGAACATGGCTAGACAAGCTATTATTGAAGGGAAATTCAAAGAACTTTATGAAAGGGAAGCTAGTTTAAAATTAATGGAGAAAATTAAAGATAATGCTTAATTTGATCAAAAATCAATATCACAATTTTAGATTAAACAGCTATTGGTTTACTCTGATAACAACTAGTTTAGACAAGAAGAAGAACTCATTATACCAAAATTTCACACGTTCATTTAGGATTCGACAACTAATAAATATTGTTAACATTACCCTTCTTTTCCTAATCACGACAACGCCAATTTTAGCCTGTACCAGGGTTTTATGGGCTAATAATGGGCAAGCCATATTAATTGGCCGCAATATGGACTGGGCCAACCCATTAAATACGGAGATCTGGGCATTAGCCAAAGGTTTAAAACACAATGGGTTAACTGGTAAAAACACCTTAAACTGGACTTCAAAGTATGCCAGCCTCGTAGTAACTGTAAACAATTCAGCTTCTCATATTACCGAACCAAACCCTAAAACAATTAATAATTCTTCACTTAGCGCTACTTGCGACGGTTTAAATGAATCAGGTTTGGCTGGTCACCTGCTCTGGCTTAGCGAGTCGGGTTTTGGCGAACCAAGCCAGACTAAGCCCGGATTAGCTGTAAGTCTATGGTTGCAATATATACTGGATAATTATAAAACCGTAAATGAAGTAGTTGAATTTACCAAAGCAGCTAACTTTTACATAAAACCCTGTACTTTTGATAGTTTTACGGCGTCGGTTCATTTAGCGATTGAAGATAAAAGCGGTGATTCAGCCATAATAGAATATCTCAACGGCCAGCCCGTTATTCATCATGGTAAAAAATATACGGTACTTACTAATTCGCCAACATTTGACAAACAACTAATTCAGCTAAAACAATATACTGGTTTTGGTGGCACCAAAGCTTTGCCAGGAACAACCGCAGCAGCTGATCGCTTTGTTCGTGCAGCCTTTTATTTAAATAATTTACCTAAACCTAATAACTACAAAGAATCTATTGCCGAAATTTTAAGCGTTATGCGCAATGCTGCCCAGCCTTATGGTACTAAAAATGTGGTTCAACCCAATAACAGCCCTACTCGCTGGCGAACCGTATGCGATCTTACCAATCAAATTATATATTTCGAATCTAGTACTAATCCAGCAATAATATGGTTAAAAATGAATGAAATAAAATTCCCACCTGGTCAATTAGCTTTAAAACTTAACATCGAGAGCAACCCTGAAGCCATTGGTGATGTCACCAAAGACTTAAAAGCTTGCCAAATTTTCACACCGATACAACCCTAAATAGTCATTTTTTTTAATGATTAATCAAACGAATAATATGCTTATCATTTAATATAATATATTCCCACCCATTAAAAAATGACTGGCCTAAAATCGGGTACTTACCTAAGGTTGGACGAATGACAACTTGAACATTAGTAGCCAAAATTGGCCCTAATTTTACATAGTCTAAATAACCAATTCGCCCTTCACCAAATCCCGACAATCCATTGGTTTTTACAAATCGGCTGGTTTTAGGAATAAATACCCTGGCTAAACTAGCTTGCTCATCAGTAAAAGACAATCCTGGGCTAGCTGTATCTAAAATCATTGGTGTACTTATTGAATTAAGTTCTACGTTAACCAGAATTTTATCACTTACATATTTAAAGGGCAAATCAAAACCATCGGCCAACTTTTGATCTTTTTTAATAAATTTAATTATTGATTGCGCATTATCTACACCAAGATAATAATTATCACTAAAAATATCCCCAACAACTGGATAATCAAAAGGTAAAGTTTCAACAATAGTAGCTAAAACATCTTCATATTCAATAGTACCTAAAGTTAGTTTTATTTTAGCAATTTGTCCGTTTTGGGCATCGGTTGCTCCTATTGCATCAACGTGTTTAATTTTAGAATCAAAATTTAAATTTAACCCCAAGTTATTAAGCTGAGCTTTACTAAAATAAATTCCTTTAACACCAGGATTGAAAATGAATTGCAAATTAGACCCATCAACATTACCGTCAATAATCATTTTTTTAATTATCGCATTATAAGTAAAATTAATTATCGCTAAGTCAGGTAATTTTCTTACTTTGTCATCGACATTAGACTTATTTTGCGACATATTTATCAATGAAGACTTTCGATCAAATGAACTTCTTACATTTTTTTGCGTATCAAGTCTAGACAACTGACTCAAAGCTATTTTAGCCAACCTAACAGCATCACTTTTTGGAGCCAGTTCAATAATTTTATTATAGTTAAAAGCCGCTAAATCATATTGTTTATTGGCCTGATAACTTAATCCCAGATAATATATGGCAGAAAAATCATGGGGGTTATTTTTAATCGTTTCAATAAAATATCTAATGGCTTCATTATATTTTTTTTGATTATAAAACTCTATTCCTTGAACATACAAATTTTCACATCCACGTTTATTAAGCGATTCAGCAACGATTGGCAATTGGTCAAATAAAATCAAAAGAATTAAAATTACTACTTTATACAATATAATTCCCCTTAATTATTAGCGTAAATTATTATGTGCATTATACTGCTGAATCAACTTATTAACAAAATTTGCTTCCCACTCATCACAAGAATAATGAAGGCTTTTACTTTTATCAAAATAATATTTAGCTTGTTGATAATTATTACTAAGTAAATAAATAACCCCCAGATGAAAATAGGCTCCCGCATTAGTCGGATCCAAATTTATAGATTTTTCAAGACTATTATAAGCCTCTTTAAAATTGCCCATTAAGCCTAAAATAAAACCACGGCGATCATAAAAAGCGCTTTGACCAGGTTTTAAATCAATAGCCTTATTAATTGCCAACAAAGCATCAGTGTAAGCACCATTTTCCAAAGATGATAATGACAATAACTCATACATACCATAATTACTTGGATCCAATTTCACCACCCGTTTCAAGTCTTTGATATTTAAATCCAAATCACCTAAATGATAAAAATCAAAACCTCTAATCGTATAGGCTAAAATGCTTTTAGGATTAAGCTGGACAGCGGAATTACAGTCTTGCAATGACTTGCGATAAGCTTTAAGCAAAAAATAAGTTTGAGCTCTAGCAAGATAAACACTGTCATCCACATAGCCATTAGCTATGGCTTTATTCAAACTTAGTATAGCTTGATTGTAATTATTAGTTTTAAGCTCTTTAATCGCTAATTCATAAGCATTATAACCTTTCAACTTGCTACTATTCACTACATTGCCTTGAACAAAATGCCACCAGATAAATAACACAAATAACATAAAAGAAACACCAATAGTGTCACGTAATGTCCAAAACTCTTTTTTAGAATTGGCGGGACTTAAAATTAAGCCACTAAAAAAACCAAAAAACAAACCCCCAAAATGAGCAGCATTATCAATGTTGGGAATTAATGTGCCCATCAAACCCAAATATAAAATATAGACCATACTGGACTTTTTAAATGAATCTAAGAATTCTTTAGACAAAAATTTACGCCTACGATAAATAAATGCACCAAAGGCGCCAATTAATGCTAATATCGCCCCACTAGCGCCAGCGCTTAAAGTTAATGGATTAAGCCAAAGACTGGTTAGTGAAGCCCCAATTAGACCAATAAAATAAATACCAATTAATCGGCTTGATCCTAGTAACCGTTCAACCACCATACCTATTTGACCAAGCACAATCATATTCATAAACAAATGCAATAAACCCACATGGACAAAGCCACAGGTAACCAAGCGAAAACTTTGGCCGGCTGTAGTTAATGGACCATAATTACTGCCAAAAGAAATTAAGACTTTGCTTTCCGGTGATAAAATCGTCGTGGGTCCGCCTTTAAAAATCATTAAGACAAAAATTAATACATTGGCCGCAATTAAAATAATCGTAGTTGGGTAATTTTTAATATAATTAAGTAAACTTGATTCTATAGCTTTGTTTTCTAGAGATATTTCAGTTGGCATTGTAATAAAAACGAGTTGATTAATAAATTGTTTTTCAATAAGTCTTATAAAATTTGGCTTAGGTTAACAAGGCAAAAACTGTTTGACCGCCTAACTAATAAATAATCATAACATATCCAAAATATTTATCTTGACGTCAATTTAAATATTTTTTCTTGTACCAAGACATTAGCGCCAATTAAACAAGCTTTAAACGGGTCTAAAAAGTCAGCAAAACAGCTGTTAGTTCAGCTACGCCAATAGTTAATTTTCTTAAAATTGCATCATTTCACATACTCAAGTTAATTTTATCGAACTGTTACTTGCATTTAAGCCAAAATTTCCATTTACTAATATTCATAAATATTTCAAGAAATAGCATTAATATGTAAGGATTAAATTCTAATATTTAACTTCATTAGATTATAGGAATTTCTTTAACCAATTTAGTTAAGCCCCAAGCCATCAAACTAATAACTAAAGTTTAATCATGTTAGTAATGATAGGTGAATTAACAACTTTGCTTAACTGCTAATGTTTGACAAAACGACAAATCCAATTTGATTAACTTACATATTTTGTTAGTTAATCAAGTTGGATAGCGCCAAGTTTTGTTAAATCAATAAACAACCTAACCACAATTAAGGAAAATGCATGAAAACTACTTACAAAGTTTCCGATCGTAATCTTCTTGCCCCCAATGGCAAGCTTGCTGCTTTATTTATTGATATTGACGGCACTATTCTTGAATGCGAACCGTATTTTCATGAAGCCAAAAGCCGATTCGTCCATCTTATGACACTGATTGGCTTTAGCACAAACGATGCCGAAGCTGTCTTACACAAACATGACCATTATCGAATGCAGGCAGGAAGCTTTCACTACGATATTTTTGGTGATGCAATGATTGATGCTTACACTGAGCTTTGCCAGAGCCATAACCGAAGTGTTGATGATATGATTATGGGAATTTGCCGTGATCTTGGCCGTGGACCATTTTATCGCCAACCGGTTTTGTTTAAGGATGCCGGTCCGGTTTTGAATCGGTCGCGTCACAACTTTTTGATTTTTGCAGTTTCGTTGGGTACTCGCGAAGTGCAAAAATACAAAATCCGTCAAGCTGGGCTAGATTCAGTATTTGATGAAATTATCATTATTCCTCGTGTAGAAAAACTTAAAGTTGTCCAAGAAATTATCGAGGATCTAAATATTGATCCTACGGCCTCAGCTTTTATTGGCAATTCGCTTAAGGCTGATGGAGCATGCCTAGCTGCTACCAATTTTGTTTACTTACCACTTGAAGGAGGAACTCCTTTCGACCAGGCGCCATTGCCCAAAGACAGTCCCTTTCAAACTTTTAATGTCCGCGACTGGCTGGATGCTGAACAATCTGCTTTGCAACGCCTGTTACGACGGCGCAAACTGATTAAAGCGGCCTGATTGATCGAACAATATCCAACCGAAGCAATTACTCCGGCAAATATTTAAAGTTTAAACAACCATAAAGTACGTTGACTTACCCAAGTAAGTGATTGATACACAATATCAATCACTTACTTTTTTTAAATTATTTTACTGTACAATATAGTATAACCCGATCATTTATGAACGACGGGGATATCATTAATTAATTTTTTGCAAACGTTGTTCTATAGCTTTATTTTCATTTATAGCCTGCGTTTTAAGCTCTTGAGCGGCAACCCCAGACGACGCATTGTCATTGCCTTGGTTTACGACTTTGCCGATAGCTATATTGGCATTACTAGCCAGATCATTGGGAGCATTAGTATCATTGTAAGCACTTTTCAAAGCCCCTTCAACTATATTGGCATTACTAGCCAATTCATTGGGAGCATTGTTCTTACTGCCATTTGTTATAAAATCCTTACTACTTAACACACCGTCAGAATTATGCGTTATCTTCGAAGCTGAGTCACTGCCATTAGCTATAACACCCTTACTACTTAATACACCGTCAGAATTATGCGTTATCTTCGAAGCTGAGTCACTGCCATTAGCTATAAAATCCCTACTACTTAATACACCGTCAGAATTATGCGTTATCTTCGAAGCTGAGTCACTGCCATTAGCTATAACACCCTTACTACTTAATACACCGTCAGAATTATGCGTTATCTTCGAAGCCGAGTCACTACTAGCAACAACTGAACCACCACATTCTTTGGGCATTTTATAGATCTGACTAACGATTCCACTTAAGCCTTTTGATTTAATATTATTTGGAGTTTCGACTTTTTTGGTTTCACGGTTAAAATTAACTTCAGCATTATTCATGATAAATCTCCTTAAAAATTTTATAGTAAGTTTGCCCTGTTGACATCAGTGAGATTACTACTTATGAGATTGCATAACAATACGTATTTTTCCCATTGAACATTAAATTTTAAATTTACAATTAATAAAGATTACAAAAAAAGCTTCTTGGTTGGATCTTATCGGCTTTTACCGAAGAAATAGCTTCAGCGTAGCGATTTAAGTGCAACTATTGCGACAGCTACAATCTTTGTTTCTGACTGCCGATACCCCTTCGCGAATCATCAGCGGAACCAAAACCAAACCGGCAACAGGATCTGCCCACCACCAGTGAAGTGTTGCATTTAAGACCAAACCAACCAAAGTCGTCAAAGCAAACCAGGCACAACAATTGCTTTCCATAGCGTCGGCTTTTAGAGCCTTACTATTTAAATCATGGGCGACTGAAAGTTTTGCTTTGGCTAATAATGGCATAACGACAAGAGCTGCTATGGTAATTGTAATTCCAATCAAACTTTCTTGTGCATGGAAGGCATAGCCTAAAATACGTCGCATCGAATCCAAAAGGACATAGGCCGCAAGCGCGAAGAGCAATCCGCCAGCAATTTTACTTGTGATCGATTCCACCTTTTCCACAGTTTCCGAAGAAGCGCCATTGGCTTCTATCTGAAGGCGCCAGCCGACAATTGCAGCGCTAAGTGTTTCAATCAACGAATCAAAACCAAATCCTATAAGAGCTATAGATCCAGCCTTTAAACCAAAAATCAAGGCCAGTGTGGCTTCTACAAGATTCCAAGCTATGGTCGCAAATTCCAGCCATATTCCTTTTTTTAGAAGCTCTAGTCGATTTGTATAATTAAGAAGCTTCACAGTATTTTTTTAAAGATTTAACCGCATCATTTTGAATAAAATTTAACACCATATTACCAAACCCAGGGGCAAGTATATTATGTGGAATAACTTTAATACTATAAGTAACTTTAGTTAGACTCGGATTAACCGCTTCAATTAACCACTGTCCACTGGCATAATTCACATTATTATTAGACATAATAACCCAAGTCAATTCAGTTGGACATTTGCTTAAATTGTAAATCACATTATGCTTTGTCTGTTTATAAATAAACATTGGTTTTAAGAATCGTTCAGTTAACACAAAATTATTATCTTGTTTAATTACTTTATGACTTTGAATATTTGGAAAAATTTTAGGGTAATTATTAAAGTCAGTCAAAGCTTTGACAACATCGTTTACAGAAGAATTAATTTGAATATCAGTAACAGCTTGTAGTAATTTCTTATTATTTTTTACGGTTTCAACCCGTTTTATACTTTCAAAATTAGTACCAAGTGTAACCGGAGAAACTTTGCTAGCAATTAAATCATTAGCCAATGAAACATTGTTAATACTTAGAACAAATAACAATAAGGAAACTAATCCAGTTTTATTGAGAATATTTAGCATTAGCACTATATTATCCCTTAATATATGTAAAACCCTTAATGTTTACATAATTATAATAACTAAACTAATCTAAGTATATAATATTTTTCTACTTATACCAATAAGATTTTATTAAAAATTATCCCTTAAAGTAAGAATTAATCATTAATTCTTACTTTTATTGTCAACTAAAACATTATCAATTAAGCGAACATTACCAAACTTAGCGGCTATAGCAATCAAAGCTGGCTTAATTAATTGCGTTAAAGGGATAAGTCTAGCAGCCGAAACAATTGTTAAATATTCCAGATTGATTTTTGTTTTTAAATTGGCTTCATTTTGCTGAAGAACAAAATCAACATCACCACCATTTAATAATGCTGTTTTCATCTCGATTAAAGTTCGATAAAGAATGGGTGCCAGTTTTCGATTTTCTTCAGACAACAATTTATTGCGCGAACTTAAAGCCAATCCATCATCTTCCCGAACAGTTTCCACGCCAATAATTTCTATATCCAAAAACAAATCCTTACATAAGTTTTGAATAATTACATACTGTTGATAGTCTTTTAAACCCATAAACACTATATTCGGCTTTACTATATTAAACAGCTTTAAAACAACCGTAGCAACTCCTGTAAAATGGTTTAATCGCTGTAAACCACAAAGAGTATTGGTTAAATATGCTGGTGGCTCAATGAGAAAAGACTGATCAAGGGGGTTATTATAAACATCTTCAAGCTTTGGACAAAAAACCAGATCTACACCATAGCTTTGACAAAGGGTCAAATCTTCAGTTAAGGTTTGCGGATAAGTCTGAAAATCCTTGAGGTCATTAAACTGTAAAGGATTTACGAATATAGAAACTATCGTTAAATTATTAGTTTCTTTAGCCTGTTTAATTAATTGTAAATGTCCCTTATGCAAAGCACCCATAGTTGGGACAAAATTAATTTTAAGACTATTGTTTAACCGTTTAGCCGTTTCAATATAATTAATCAGTTCGATTTTAGAATTTGCAACATACACTAAATAACCCTCCCAACAAAATCAAGCTAAGCAATTACTTCATTTTCCGCAGTAACTTTAACGACATAAAAAGGTAAATGACTCACTTTAATGCCATTAAGTTCTAAAAGAAAATTATAAGTACCTTCATCATCAAATCTAAGACCGGGTATTGCACTAATTAATTTATGCAACATATTAGAATTTGGCAAAGGCTCAACTTTAGCTAAAGGCGATTGAGCAATTTCTTTATTATTACTATCCATAATTTTATACTGATAGGTAAATTCAGCGTGCGAGCCAGACACTTGAGCATAGGCATAAATCAAAGGTAAAATAATCGGGAAGCTCGATGTAGCAAAACCGTTATGAATATTGACACAGCTAATTGCTTCCTGTCTCAATACATCCACCAGAATTCGTTCACAAATAATTATTCCTAAAACTTTGGGTAAATCAGCCATTCAAAAATCCTCAAATTTACAGTTAATAGCCAAATTCTATAGTCAAAACAAACTTAAATAATATAAATTAGACATTTATGAAAATATTTGTATAATAAGTTAATATATAGTTAAAGAAGGTACAATGCTTTGTTTGATCTTGAAGAAATAGCTACTGTCCCTTTTTCATTAATGGTTTTAGGTTTTACCTTAATAATTTTCTTTATCTGTAGCACTTTTGACCTATGGTATAAATTTCCTTACCTTAATTAACTTACGAAAAACTATTGAGCAATGTATGAGCCAATATGCAATTCAACGCCAAATAAGCATTAATCCAAAACATCCTAACTACTTACGCTAAACTTTAAGCCGATTTCTTATTTTAAAATTTTAATTTAGCTTTTAACTCGTTACCAGTTTTGACGATAGTTGAATTTTTTTCAGCTGATAGCCATTCGTTTAAATCAATAAAATTATTCTCATATGATTCAAGATAAGTTCGTGCAAATTTACTGGATTCAATATCGTTTAATATACTATTCAGTTTAGTATAAACCTGAGCATTAATAATTTTTTCTTCTACCTGATAAGCTCCATATTTAGCGGTATTAGAAATAGCCTGGCGCATTGCGGCAATACCTTGTTCAAACATAAGATCACTTATTAATTTAACTTCTTTAAGACAAGAAATATAAGCCAAATCAGGGTTATATCCTCGAGCCACCAAAGTATTAAAACTGGCCTTAATTAATCCAGGAATACCACCACAAAGGACAGCTTGTTCACAAAACAAGTCAACAACAGTCTCCTCATCAAATGAAGTTTCAATTAAACCAGCTCTAGCACAACCAATAGCTTTGCCATAGGCCAAACAGGTTTCTAGCGCATTTCCGGACACATCACTACTAATTGCCAAAAGCGCTGGCAAGCCTTGTCCCTCTAGATACAAGTTACGTAAAATTCGACCAGGTCCAGTTGGTGCTAATAACATAACATCACTAGAATCCGGTATTCTCAATAATTTATTGGCAATGACAAAACCATGCGCAAAAATAAAACTGACTTTGCTCTTCAAATATGGTTCTAAATGATTTTCATAAACATCTTTCATAACCTCATCAGGCATTAGCATTATGATTAGATCGCAGTTATTAGCAATATAATCAACCCCAAAGACTTCAAAACCATCAGCTATAGCTCGATTATACGCATTGCCAGCTGATCTGGCGCCAATAATTAAATTTATACCACTATCGCGCAAATTAAGAGCCTGGGCTTGACCCTGATTACCATAGCCAATCAGGCCAATTTGCAAATTGTTGAGAATATCACTATTAATTTCATTATCGTAAAATATTTTTGTTTGGTTTTTCATGACTATTAAAATTATCAATTATTAAATTTTTTATCAAAAAACATTATATTTTATTGCTTAAGTATAATAAAAGCAATATAGTAACCTTTGAGTTACATATATATTACTTTCATCCTTAAACAATTCTTTAATCTTTATGGTTTTATTAGATTTGCCCTTTACGAAATTCAAGTCAAAGCCACCAATACCTCAGTCTACTGTTTCTTTCGGTATTCTTCATGACGATAAGGAAAGTCTTGGGTTAAGCGCTATTTTAGCTAAAGCTAATAAAAACATCTATATTTTTAATGAAGCCATAGCCAATGGTAAGTCAAATTATCCATTCCTGGAAATGGCCAGTCTAGAGCAATCTGGTAAACATATTATTAAATATACGCCCAATTGCCTTGATTGCCAAATAGATATTAAAATACCCGTTAATGAATTAACTAATGTTAAGATTCATAATGATTTAAACGATTTTAACTTAGTTAATAATTTAATTTTTTCGGGAACTAAATTACAACAACATAATTTTAGAGAAAGCTTTCATAAAGTACTTAACAAAAATCAAGCTATCTATATTCTTGATGCTCCTTTGCTATCCGGCCTAGAATTTGCCCAACTGCGCAAAATGTCTGGTTTTAACGAATATTGCCCAATTATTGAAATTAGCCCTTTATTTAATCATGTAACCGTTACCAAAGACTATCTTAGCTTAGCTGGACTAAAAGAATTAAGCTATATTGCTGGCACTTCAAAAAACATGACAAGGCAAGGCATTTCTGGCCTTAGCCCTTATCCAAGCAATTTAATGCCAGCATCCAATTGCTTAGAACGAGCCTTTGTAAATATGGCTGGTATCATAAGACCTTTACTGTTAATACATTTTTTAAATTTACCAAAGGCCAAACAAGACATAAGTTCGGATTTTTATGCTAATCCTGATTTACTCAAATTAACTTTTGAATTAGAACAAGAATTAAAACTTATTCTTAAAGCATATTCCTGTTCACTTAATGCCTTAAACCAAAAAGCTATGACTGAAACATCTTCACAAATTTCCTATAATAAATCACTTGAAGCAACATTTAAAACTAACGTTATCAAAGCAGCTTTTCATGGACTATTAGGCAAATCAAATTTAAATATTAAACTGTCTTTTGAAACTATTATTGAAGATATTCGGCTTAATTTAGTGCTAATTTCCCAATTGGCTTATTTAGCTGATGTAAAGCTAAATTTAATTCCTAAAGCCATCTTACAAATGTCTGACTTATCTCGCTGCGACATCTCAGCTCAAGCGCGCAACCTAAAAGATGTTGGCTTAGACAGATTAAATTACAAAGAAATCATTGAAATTTTAAATCAGTGATTTTTGCCAGACCTCGACTTGATATTAATAAAACAAACAAGCAATCGATGTTTTTGACAATATTTTCAATATTCTATTATATTTTATAGTAATATTCCGGTAAAAAATAACACCAAAACAACCCAAACTTAATTTCCGCTGGAGAAATAAGCTAACTCGCCTTAGAGTCAGAGCTTATTTCTCCAACGTAGCCAAATCAAACTTTCATTTATTTAGCAAAAAAACAATTAGTCAATATTCTTAAGTGCCTTACGAATCTTAAGGATAAGATACACGAGGAGAGCAGCAAGAGCAGCGACAGCAATAGTAGTGATTGTGAAAATCATTAGATTCATCCTTTTAGATGGTGGTCGATTGGGGAGGGGGAGATTTATTTAGACAGGCAATTATCTTAGTCAGAACAATAAAAGTAAGCACAAACAATAATCAACTAACTATAAAAAAAATCCTCAAGTAAAATTTAACGGTAAAAAAACACCTTCAGTGTAACTGCAAATCCTTGACTACTCAATATCAATAAATCGGAATTAGTTAAAATTATTTGTTTTAAACACATCCAGATTAAACCGTCAAAATATGTATAGCTATATATTTAGAGCATTTGAATCATTATTTTTACCCAGTTTTGTAATTTCTACTTATACCTGTACTAACCAATCTAACCATGATTTTGGCAAATTTGCCTATTAAAAATCAAACTTCCTATAAATTATAAAGTGAAGTCAAATCCTTGACAATCAGACTGAGCTAGGAGAAAATATGATACTAATATAAGTGGCAATATTTGACAAAGTAATTTTTTGTGTTATTCTAAATTGAAAGAATTTTTACTAGAATAGGAAATATTATGAAAAAAACTATATTTAAAAATACCATTGTTTTAAGTATACTAGCCGGCCTTGTCTTACAAGGTAATATTGTTACAGCTCAAACTTTTAACGGGCAACCACTTCAAGGACATTTAAGCTATATTCCTAGTGGTACCTTATTAGATACCGGATTAACGGCGGCAATTGACAGTGAAATGACTAAGCCAGGTGATTCTTTTTCCGTAAAACTTTATAGTCCACTCTACGTTTCGGGCGAATTAGTTTTTCCAGCTAATACCATATTTGAAGGCCTAGTTACGCAGGCTGAACATAGTGGTATTACCGGTAAAAATGGTAAAATATCTTTAAAATTAACGGCTGCAACGACACCAGATGGTCTAAAATATCCTTTATCAGCCAAATTGAGCACAAGCCAAGAAGATAATATTGCACAGGATAAGAATGGAAATATTAAAGGCCGTAGTACTAAAGCTACAGTTGGGACGGGTGTAGCACGAGCGGCAGTCTGGACTGGTGCAGGGACTTTAGCTGGTTTAGCATTCGCACCAATTGTTGGTGGAGCCGTAGGCCTTGGAGCTATAGCTGGAGTTGCAACTGGTGGAGCAGTTGGTATTGGCAGCAATATCTGGCGCAAAGGTAAAGATGTTAAAATCCCCAGTGGCACCAAACTTCAATTTACCCTAGATCAGCCAATGTCTATGCCAGCATCGCTCGCCACCTCGACTTCAACTACCACTAAATAGGTAGACTTAATCTTTAAAAGATTAATCTTTGGCAATAGCGTTAAAATTAATATCGTAGCCCTTTAAACTGATTTAAATTCTAAAGCTAAGTTATTATTTTTATTCAAGTGCAAAAAGTTTAAATAATCATGAAACGTGCCAAAGTAGAATCAAATGTATCTAAAATTTATCGTAAAATTTATGGCTCTCTAAAAGCCCAAATTGAATCCGGTGCCTTAAAACCTGGAGCTAAATTGCCTTCAACGCGTACGCTAGCAGCTACGCTTAATATTTCAAGGCATACCGTAAGACGTAGCTACGAAGAGCTTTGCAGTCAGGGATATATAAAACTAGCCAAAGGACTAAGGCCAATTGTTTTAAATTCTCTAACGGACATCATTATTCGCCCCCAAATTCCAGCTGACACCATACCAATTAATTTCAACATTTCAACCTTTGGTCAAAACATTATTAATTCAGCAGGGTTAAGCTTTACAGCCGTTGAAACACTTAACGAATTTAATGCTGGTGGAGCAGCTCTTCAAGAATTACCAATTAATACCTGGCGTAAAATGCTCCAAAAAGCAAATAGTCAAAGTGATTACAATTTACAAAATTACCAATACAATCCCTTCGGTTCAATAAGTTTAAGGGAAAGTCTGGTTAATTATTTAAGTCGATCAAGAGGGATTCAAACCGTGATCGATAATATTGCTATATTTAATAATACGGAGTGTGGAACCGACCTTTTATGCAGGCTTATAATTAATCCTAACGACAATGTAATTGTCGAAAACCCTGGTACACCAGGAGCCCGAATGATGTTTCAGCTTCATAGGGCAAATTTAATACCTTTAAAAATTAATCAACAAAAAATACACCTTACTGAATTAGCTGATCTTCCTGTTAAATTGATTTACCTAACACCATCTCACCATGACCCTCTTGGCACGGTAATGAGCTTAAGCGATCGAATTAACTTAATAAACTGGGCTAATGAACATAATGCTTTTATTATCGAAGATGATTATGATTGTGAATATCACTATACATTGCCCATTCAGCCTTCATTAAAAAGCCTGGATAACTATGATTGTATTGTCTATCGCTATAATTTCTGGCGAACCTTATTTCCTTTAACCAAACTGGGTTTTATAGTTTTACCAAACAGATTAATCAGTTTATTGAAAAAGGCCAAAACTTTTGTTGAAAGGGATACAACGTTAATTGATCAAGAAGCTCTAGCCTATTTTATCGACGAAGGACATTTTGAACGTCATATTAAACGAACTCGATCGGTCTATGCCAAACGTCGAACCTTAACCATTCAAACATTGACCAAATCATTAAAACAATTAGTAAAAGTCTATGATGGCGGTGGCATACAGTTAATTTTAACATTTTCAACAATTTTTTCGAGCGCAGAAATTTTAACAGCCGCTAAAATTTGTCATTTACCTTTAATTAGTACCAATGACTATTACCTTGACAATCCGGTGCCAAATGAGTTTATTTTATTTTACGCCCATATGCCAGAGTATAAAATTATTGAAACTCTGAAAAATTTCACCCTAACGTTAAACCGAAAATAAATACCAATAGTTCAAAAACTTTGGCCTTACCCATAGTTCTCAAGTGTTATTACAGCTAAGCTAAATATGATCATTTGCGAAAACTGCCAAAAGGTTATCAAGCGCTATTACAACTCACTCAATCTTTAACGAACTACCAGTCATAATATCTTCCGAAGACAGGTATTATTGGAGATTTCAAAGCAATAACCAAAAAAATTGTTAATTTAAATTTTTCTACGATAATTAATTGTCGTAGAAAAAACTTCTTGCTTAATAAGTAAATAAATTGTTAATTTAAATAGGTAACCTTTCATTTAAAATTATTATTAAACTTCTTCAAGCACACAGTATAAGTAACTTTATTTCCCAATCAAATACTTCTGACAAAGTCAGGAGTATTTGATTATAAAACACAAAACTAGAATTAAGTAACCATCATCAGCAATAGTGTTTGGACGGTTCCTTAAACTAACCAATTTATATTGTAAGAAATTTACCAGGCGCAATGGGTTAAAACGTATTTGCACCCTTAAGCAAATACCGTACTTGGCAATAAAAACGCCACAGCCAACGTTATGGCTGAAAGCAAAGACTTCCATGAAAACGAATGCAAGTAAAAAGTATTTGAAGACCGGCCTTATTACAGTATTTATGCTGGTGGTAAGTATTTTTAGCGCTCTTACTATCGCACCTGTCTTAAATGCCACTAGACCAATTACCATTCAACAAACAGTTTTACCGCATTATTCTAATCCAATTCACCGAGCCGTTGTATATCTTGACGCTAACAACTTCAAATCTGTAGTTACCGATAGCCAAAGACCAGTTCTTATTTTATTCACAGACGCTCAATCTATGGTCAGTAATAACGAACAAGGCTATTACGAAGAGTTGGCTTTTCAGTATAATAACCTGGCTACTTTTGCTATTGTGGATGTAAACCTTCACCCCAATCTAGCTAAAGATCTTGGCTGGTCAACCACTCCAACGATTTATTTTTTACCTACAGACAAACAGGTTTTGATTCATCAAGGCTATTTAACACATGATCAATTAAATTTGGCTGTTAAAGCCTTTCTGATCAAAACCAACTAAATTAGTCAACAAACTTATTTATAGTAGTGCTCAAAATTGTTTTGAGCACATCGTATCAACATAACAAGCCTATCCGGGTTAACCGAAAGGCTTGTCAACAAGGAACACAAACATGAAGACCAAGAAGCTTGGCCTAAGTGGACTTGCTGCAGCAACTGTGCTGGCTCTTTCTGCTTTTGCCACCTCGAACAATGTCGTCTCAACGCCTGTTAATGGCGTCAGCTCTGGAATCAGCGCCCATGCCATTGGCTTTAACTCCAGTATTCCCTCTGGACTCAAGCCGCTTGACAGTACCAATAGTGGTAATCAGTTGATTCCCTTTGCCATCACTTTGAATCTGCGTCATGAACATAAGCTCGAACAGCTTATTGCCGATCAGGCCAATCCAAATTCGCCGCATTTTCAGAAATATCTTTCGGTTAAGGAATTTACCGATGAATTCGGTCCAACAGCAGAACATTATCTTGATGTAATCAACTTCCTTACATCAAATGACATTCGCATTCGTGCCATAACGCCCAACCGTCTGCTTATCGAAGGTGAGGGTACCAACGACCAGCTCGCCAAGCTGTTTGGAACCACCACCGATGTCTATCAGGCTCCCAATGGCGAAAAGTTCTTTAAACCTGTTAACCAGGTAAAGATTCCCAGCCAGCTCAAGGGCTTTGTCAAGAATATCATTATTGAAGACAGTGCCAACTTCTTCCACAACAATCTGATCATCAATAAGCATGTTGCTCCTTCGGGCGCACCTA